>QKDT01000347.1 GCA_003251995.1 Desulfovibrio desulfuricans | reverse complement strand
GGGTATTTCGCCCGCGATGCAGGCCGAAAGGCAGACGAGCCCCTCAGAATATTTGCGCAGCAGGGGCTTATCTACCCGTGGTTTATAATAAAACCCTTCAAGATACCCCTGAGTGACCAGTTTGACCAGGTTGTGATAGCCAGTCATGTTCTGCGCCAGCAGTATCAGGTGGTTGCGGCGGCGCGCCAGGGGCGAGTCTGTGCTTTTGTCCTTGTGGTCCTGGCAGACATAAACCTCGCACCCAAAAATGGGTTTGACGCCGTAATCCTTGCACCCCTTGAAAAAATAGGCAGCGCCAAAAAGGTTGCCGTGGTCGGTGATGGCGCAGGCGGGCATGCCAAAATCCTTGGCACGCGCGCATAGATCCTTGATGCGGATGGCGCCGTCAAGCAGGCTGTATTCAGTATGGCAATGAAGATGGACAAAATCTGACATGAAAACTCCAGAAGCGGGAAAGGCGGGCGCCCGAACAGAATGCGGCACAGAATGAGGTAGCGCCAAGGCAGTTTATAGCACAGGCATGATGGGCCTTCAAGGCGGGGCAAGAGTGCCCAGATACCTGGACTGCGCAGGCTGCGCCGCCTGCGTCGGGTGGAACCAGTGTTTTGCGACAGTTGTCAGAGCCCGCGTGCTAGCCGGATGGCGGCAATTTATGGGTGCGGTGGAACCCTGACCGGTGGGCTTTGACAACCAGAATTGGCCTGCCTGGGGTATGCGTGGGCTGTCAAAACGGGGAGGTTACAGCGTGCCTTATGCGCAAGACACGCTATGCCCATCATTCCACCATACCTATTATATCCATTAGGACCATTAGGCCTGACATGTCCGTTAGGCGCGCTGCAAGTGCAGCAGGGCCGCCGCGCCGCCAAGCAGCGGGTGGCGCTCCAGCACCGTGGCATTACTTTGCCGCGCAAGACCCTCGATGCCGCCCATCCGCATGAAGCCGTACTCTGCCCGAATGTTGGGGCGGCGTGAAAAAAGGCCCCATCCTGTCAAAGCCATGAGGCCCCTTGCCGCCAGCGTTGCTGGCAGTTCAAGATTGCGTTCCGCCAGTTTAAAATCAATAGCCAGCACGCGGTCGGCAACAGTAAGGGCAAGCCCCAACAGGGCCTCGGCTTGAGCCGCAGACAGGTAAAAAAAGGCATAGGCAAAACGTACACATGGCAGCGAGCCCGCCCCTGTGCGCAATGCCTCTGCGCTGGGGTTGAGCGGTGCGTTGGCGTATGCGTCGGGCCACGGTATACTCCGCATCAGCGCCGCCCAAGGAAAAAGCGCAGGGCAGGGCGGCAGGGCATCAATGTTGGCAGCCTCGCGGGCAGTCATCACTGGGCGGTCTCCAGAAGATGCAGCAGATAATCGCGGGTTGAGGCTTGAGGAACGCTGTCGGGCATGTGACGCAGCATATTTTGCGCATGACCGTCTTGCAAAAACTTGCGGCGGCTGGACGTGAAGTGCAGGTCAAAAAACCATGTTCCCAGCAGCAAGCGAAAGTCATTGACGCAGAGCAGGTCAACGTAGGCAGCCACGCGGTTTTCGCGCACGGCCTTCATGATTGCCTCGCTGGCAACAGTGGGGTCGTCCGGCTGTTGCAGCACCACTGTGGGATTATACGGGGCAGGCCCGCTCAGGTGTTCGTCCATGACACGCAGAATGTCGAGTTTGTCCGCATCGCGCACCACATTGGTGACCAGCGCGACATGGTCGGGCGTTTTGGCTGGCAGGGCAAAACGGTTGTGCATGCCCACGGCTGCCATAACCAGCTTGCGGGTTTGCGGGCTTTCATCGGCAAGGCGCTGCTGCGCCTTGAGAACACGCACGCCCATCTGCCCATGATTGCAGGAATCTTTGTCTCTGAATGTGTGATATTGCAGATACTGATCAAACCTGCCCACATCATGGTACAGCGCCGCCAGCAGGCACTCGCGCGCTGTTTGTGGGTCAAAGCCCTCGCCTTCAACCGTGTGGCGGGCGTTTTCCAGCACTTCAAGGGAATGTTTGAGCTTAAGATCCATGGGCGAAGTATCGCCCTGTTCCAGAGCCGTTTTTTCGGCTGCGTATGCGGTAAACCAAGCCAGATGCGAAGATATGTCGGCAGAAGTTGTGGCTGTGCTGTTCATGCGAAAACAAATACGCCCTGGTTTTGCGTAATGCAAACGGGCCGCAAGTGGCTATTGCCCTGGGGGGGCTGGTGAGAGCAGTTTTTCCGGCACTTCGCCTGGGCCGGGGATGACCAGCGTTTCAGGATTCATGCTGTACCAGGCAAACCACATGGAGTACGCGCCGTAGAACTGCGGCATGGACGCGCCCTTCATGTTGCCCTCGATCGCAGTGCCGGAGGCCGGGTTCCACAGGCTGCGCGTGGTCAGATCCATAAGCTTGCCGTCCTGCATGATGAACAGGAAAGGTTCGGCCCATATCTGACGGTTAAAAACGCGCACCACGCCAAGGCCCTGGTCATAGACAGCAAGCAGGGCATTGGGCCCCACAAAAAAGTTCACAGCCCCTTTTTTGCGCACATAGCCGATATCCAGGGCAAGCAGGTATCCCTCATATTCAAGGCAATACATGGGGGTTTTGCTTGCAAAGCGTCTGTCAGTGCGTTCAACGGGATAAATGAGCCTGTCGTTGTCGTAGTATGTGCCTTTGCGCAGGTAGTTGCCGTAGGGGTCGCGCCCGTAAGGCTTGTTGCTGTTGGGCTTGGCAAGCACCGTTGCTTGCGGAAACGTGCGTTTTGCCGCCCCCCAGTTTGTCCAGTAAACGGTGACCATGGGCATTCCGCGACCAAGCAGGGGGCCGTCAAATGCTATGCCTGTTTCCTGCAACCATAGGCTGCCGGAATTGCGGTCAATAAGAACGCTGTTGCCGTCGTAAAGGCGTCCCTCTGTGTCAAAAATGAGGTTCAGCCCCGTCATGGAGGCATCGTAGGTCATGAAGGTGCCGGTGGTCGGGCAGTACGTGATGGCGTAAGCCTTGCCGTCCACGATTTCGTTGATGACCTGATGCCACACCAGAATGCGCTGCGGGTAAATACGCGCGCCCCCTGGCAGCATGGCCACAAAAACCACCTCGTCATCGCTGAGGCTCAGATTAGCATCCTGAATGCGGTCGTAACGTGGACGGTACAGGGATGGAATGGAGCCGTACTGAACGCCTGTTTCAATCAGTTTGCCGTTGATGGCGGCTAGCTCTTGCAGGCTGCGCGGTCTGGCCTGGGCTTGGTTTGCGTTGCACAGCGCCGCAAGTATGAACAGTGCCAAGACCGCCGCAATCAGGCAGAATACCTGGTTGGCATGTTTACAAGGCACGGCACAAACGTGATGGCGCTTGCGGTCTGTCACTGCGCTCCGCCTTTGTTAGCTTGGGCAGGCAGATAATCACTAAAAACATAATCTCGCAATGCCTGAGGCCAGGGGCGGGGGGGCTTGCCCAAAAACGCTGCCAGCTTGCTGTTGTCCAGCACAGAAAAAACTGGTCTGCGGGCCTTTTGCGGCCATTCAGAAGAATCAATAGGCACAACGCGGCACGTGGCCCCGGCAAGCGATACGGCTTCGCAGGCCAGATCACACCAGCTCGCCTGACCGCCATTTACCGCATGCCATATGCCAGCGGCTCTTTTTTCCGCCAGGGCGGCGCTCCAGTGGGCGAGGTCAAGCGTATAGGTGGGCGAGCCTGTCTGGTCGTGTACCACATTGATGGAATCGCGGCGTTGGCAGGCGGCAAGGATGGTATCCACAAAATTTTTGCGCCCTGGGCCAAAAAGCCATGCCGTGCGCACTATGCATGAGCGGTCAGGCAAAACTTCCAAAACGGCCTTTTCGCCTTCCAGCTTGGTGCGGGCGTATACAGAGGCGGGCTGTGGGGTGTCTTCTTCCTTCCACGGGTTTTCGCCCGATCCGGAAAAGATAAAATCCGTGCTGAACTGTACAAAAAAACCTGCGTTCTGCGCCTTGATGCATTGTGCAATGGCGGCTGGCAAGGCTCGGTTGAGCTGGCAGGCTTCATCTTTGTGGTCTTCGGCATCGTCTACGGCTGTCCAGGCCACGGTGTTGAACACCACATCGGCCCGGGATTCTGCAATAGCAGTTTGCAGAAAGGTCACATCCTGCAGATTGCCATTTTCACGCCCAAGCGTTGCAACTTCCCACTCTCGGGATTTAAGCACTCGTGTCAGGGCCTGGCCCAGAAGGCCAGTCGCCCCCCCAAGTACCAGAGCTTTTGCCATGCGACCCCCAATGTTTGCCCGTCAGCGCCATGCTGGCAGTATCCAGGCCATTCTCCGGCACATTATCCTCGCATGGTGGACGGGGTCAATACACTATAGCAGGTCAGAATGAATTTCATAGGGGTGTACTTGGGCTGAACTTGACTGTATCGCCGCCCACCTTGCTTCAAGAGCGCAAGTAACGTACAAAAAAGCTCCATGAAACACGCCATTCTTCTGGTCGCCTTTGGCGCAAGCAGCCCACAGGGGCAGAATGCCCTTAAAGGTTTTGACGCCCTTGTGCGCCAGCGGTACCCCGGTATCCCGGTGCGCTGGGCCTATACATCCTTGTTGTTGCGGGAGCGCATGGCGCAGGCGCGTCAGAAGAGCGACTCTGTGTTCAAGGCTGTATGCCGTCTTGGGCTTGAGCGGTTTGAGGCGGTTGCCGTGCAGCCCTTGCAGACCATCCCCGGGCAGGAGCATGGCGATGTGCGCGCGACTGTTGAAGATGCGGCGGCGCATGAAAACCTGCTTTGCCGGGTGGGCGCGCCCCTGCTTGCCACCACTGCGGATGTGCGCGCAACGGCGCAGGCGCTGGTGCGCCATTTACCCCAGGATCGTGCCGCGGATGAAAACGTGGTATTTATGGGGCATGGGGCAGAACACGAGGCGGTTGCCCGTTATGTGGACTTGGCCTGTGCAGTGCGCGAGCTTGACAGCCGCGTGCATGTGGGGGCCATGAATGGAGCTGTTACGCTTGAAAGTATTTTGCCCAATCTCGTTTCACGCCGGGTATGGCTCATGCCGCTTTTGTCGGTGGTGGGGCGTCATGCTCTGGAAGATATGGCGGGAAAGGGCGAGCACAGTTGGCGCAGTCGCATTGAGGCTCATGGGCATCAATGCCTGCCCGTACTCATGGGGACGGCGGAATACGCCGAGGTTGCTGAAATATGGCTGCGGCATCTTGAGGATGCCGTGCAATCCCTTGCTGCTGGCTGGGAGAAGAGGTGACGTATGCACGGATTTTTGGGGGCTATACTGATTTCTGTTTTAATGTTGGGCGGTTGCGGAGTGATGGGCTCAGGTGACTCTGGCCCCAAGGAAAAAGTCAATCTTGCACCCGGCGTGCAGAATGCCAAGGCCAATGCTTTCAATCCCTTTATGCGTGATTCCTTGCCCAATCTGCGCGTAAACGATGCAGAAAGCCAGGCCATGCTGCAAAAGATGGGTGGACGCACCACTTCCATTGAAGGTGAAGCCGCGTATCGCCCCCAGTGGAAACACGAAATCTATCCTGTATTCTACGGCGACCCCAAGGCACCGCATGAAATCCTTGTGTTGCTTGATTTTGCTTCGCCGCAGAGCGAAAAAATCTGGCAAGCCGTTTTGGAGGCAAGCCGCACTGTTTCGCCCAAGCAGTGTAAGGTGGCGGTATTTGCCAACAGCAAGGAATATTACGGAACAGACCTCATGGGCATGGGCATTTGGGTTTCGTATTCTCGCCCCGGTCAGGGCATGCAGTACATGACCTACGCGCTCTCTCGCTGGAATGAGATCAAGGCTGCCCAAAAGAAGGGCAATGGACACTCCATTCCCTTTAATAATGAGTATGACGCCACGGTGAACGCCACGGATTTTCCCATCCATTACAGCTATATGACCAAACTTCGGCCCCCGGTCGCCGCTGCCGAAGAGCTGGCTGTGGCAAAATACTGCTATAATGCTGGCAACGTAAACCTGTATCAGGCCCAGCAGATCGCCCAGTACTTTGGCGTAAAGAAGCTGCCTGTGGTTATTGTTGACGGCAACGTGCTTTCGTCCGTCTCTGCCAGCAGTATATTGAAGGCCATGGAATAACAGCAATTATAACGATTTTGGCTCTGCTGCGGCATCACCTGCCGCATGTGGTGCAGTACAAAGCCCGCCTCATGAGCGGGCTTTGTTCGTCACGGACGGCAAAATCCGTTACAGGGCCGGAGTGGCCAGATATGGAATGGAGTGGCCGTGTGCAGGCCGTATGCTGCCGGGCAGCAAACAACAGATGTGCCTGCGCGCAATATGTACCATGCCCTTGGGGGCCAATCTATACGCGGGATGATACTTGTTGGCGGCGCGCAGCTGCTGTGGGCGCAAAGCGGTTACAGCAGGCTGTGGTCGAGGCGGTAGATCATTTCGATGGGATTGAGCAGCACAATGCGCCTGCCAGAGGCCACAATCAGCCCGGCATTGCGAAACTGCTGCAAGGTGGCGCTGACCGTGGGCTGGGTGGAGCCGACCATGGAGGCCAGCCTTTCTTGCGGAATGCTCAGCGGGATTTCGCAGGGCTGGTTCCAGGCTTCGGTTGTGCGCAGGGTTTCGTATGCCAAAGAAATCAGCAGGCTTGCCAGCCTGTTGGCCACGTCGCTGTTTTGGCGACGCACCAGATCGCCCATCTGGCGCAGCCTGCGCCCCAGCAGGGTAATAACGCTGCGCGCCAGAGCGTAATGCTCCTGCAGCATGCTTTCAAAATCCTGCCTGTTGATGGCGTAGAGCACCGAGGCGCTGGCGGTCTGTGCGCAGGCCTTGCGCGGGGAGTTGTTGAGCACTTCTGAAATGCCAAATATTTCGCCCTTCATGCGTAGCGAAAAGGTCATTTCCTTGCCCGACTGATCCATGCAAAAAATGCGTATCAGTCCGGATTCTATATAAAAACATGAATCTCCGGCATCACCTTCCAGAAAGACCATTTCGTTCTTGGGCAGTTCGAGGCGCTGGGCGTTTTTTAAAAACGCGCTCTTGGCCTCGCTGATATTTTTGAAAAAATCTTCTTTTTCCA
>QKDT01000068.1 GCA_003251995.1 Desulfovibrio desulfuricans | reverse complement strand
CTTGTATTTTATGTTTATGAGGTTTGCTTCATCAAGATTCTGAAACTGATCGTTGGCAAACTTGTCTTCATAAGCAGCCAGGTCACGGCCCTGCGCTTCAAGATATGCCTTGGCAGATTCAAAAGTATAGCCTTTGTCCGGCGCCAACACCGGCGCTGCGCACACGCTCTGCCCACAAAAAACAAGTATGGCACAGACACACCAGTGCATAAGTTTGACCGCTGGTTTCATGCGACACTCCTCTTCACACAGAGCAGACAAAATACGACCAAAAAAGTATGAAACGAGCCGGGAAAGGGGGAAAAATCTAATGGGTCGCTACCCCACTATACTTGGGGACAACGGTTCCCCTTGCTGGCAGCCAGAACGTATACAGGCTGATATGTCAGCCTGACACCCTGCGCAGAACCATAGCGGGAAGCATAGCTGTTAACAAATTCAAGGTAACGGCGCTTGTTCCAGCCCACAGACTTGATGCCAGTTACGCCCGTGTGCCGGAGGTGCAGCAGCACGTCATGCGGATTGGCAAAATATAGTGGTATGGCGCCCTGCTCCATGACAAGCAGTTCAAATTCATGCTCTAAATATAGTTGCAGAGCCTCAACAGTGCAATACCCAAGACCAATACCTGTAAGCTCTGCTATTTCCAGTAAATTCCCTGGTAAAAAACTGCTGAAGGCCAGCAAACGCCCTTTGGGCAGGTGTTGTGCGCAACGATTGAAAAATTTTTCAATGTTCAAAAACCACTGCACGGTTGAAGCACTAAAGATCGCGTCGTACACGCCGCTGAAAGCCATGATTTCAGCATCGCCCTGGCAAATGGAAAGCACCTCGGGCTGTTGCGCCACAAGATCCTGCACCTGCGGGCTGGTGTACAGATCGTTGACAATCAGCCTTTTTGGCTGCGCACCCAGAAGATGCCGTGTCAGCAATCCGGTGCCAGCGCCGATTTCCAGCATGGTGGCCTCTGGGACAATATGCGGCGCAGCCAGGGCCCAAAGACGCGCGGCAATTTGGCGCTGAGCCTGCGCTTGCGCATCATAACTGGCGGATGCAGCGCTAAAGCGTTGCCGAACAGACGAAACATTCATTATCTTTCTACAGCTACAAAAGGGATATCCGGTATATAGTGCGGCTCATCAAGTTCAACCATCGGAGTGGCGGCCCAAGCCCTGCGCATATTGGCAATGGGGAAAATCTTGTCCTTTCTGCCTAACACAGCCTTGTTCCAGCCCGTAAACTGCGACCGCCCCGCATCTGCCGCGCACGCCTTTATATGCAACAATTCCGCCAGCAGCGAGTCTATGCTGCGGGCGGGCCTGCGTGCTTCAAACACGGCCCGGTGCGCGCCGCACATGCGCCTGTTAAATCGCTCCAGGCTTTCCGCAGAAAGATTCTCAAGGGTGGCATCGTACACGGCAATAGGTATGCCAAGATCGTCGTTAACCGGGTTAAGCGTACCGTTGATGGCAATGGCGGTACTGACCGCGCAGGGTAATTCTGGCAAAACCAATGACGCCGCATACACGCCCAAAGACCAGGCCCGCACCCGCGCATTGTCATAACTGCGCAGAACAGCCAGATCCAGAGCCATATCAGTATAGTTGTAGCACACGGCAAAATCACAGTGCGCCGTATGCGCCGAATCCGCAGCCCAGGCAAAAGTACGGCTATCCATGCCCCAGCCCGCAAAAAACAGTTCTAAAGTCGGGCATCCAGCGCGCCGCAAAAAATCAATATTCATGCAGCAACCTGTCTAGCAGGGTTATCAGGGCTTCAACCTCCTTACGCGCAGTACCCGCTGTCAGCGAAATACGCAGACGCGAGCTGCCCGCAGGCACAGTAGGCGGACGTATGCCCATAATGTAAAACCCCTCGCGCTGCAAATGCTCGGCGATATCAAGTGTGCGCTGATTCTCGCCCGTAATGATGGGCACAATTTGCGAGGTGCTGCGCACAGACTGTCCAAGCCTATCAGCAAAAGCAAGCATCATGGCAGCCAACTCGGCAAGATGCACCCTGCGGGCCGCTACCTGGGCGGTGGCAAATTTGCCCAGAATAAAACGGCTCCAGGCGATATTAACCGGGGGCAAGGCCGTGGTGAAAATAAAAGGGCGCACCGTATTAACAAGAAATTCACGCAGGGCTGAAGAACAGACGACATACGCCCCAAGCGAGGCCCAAGCCTTGCCCATGGTGCCTATCAAAAAATCAACCTCCGCCGTGCAGCCCTGCTCTTCGCAGCAGCCAAGGCCCTTGTCGCCGCGCACGCCAACGGCATGAGCCTCGTCAACATAGAGCCGCAGTGCTGGATTTGCCTTTTTTAGCGCCACAAGCCGCGGCAGATCGCAGGCATCGCCATCCATGCTGAAAATGGACTCAGTCACCACAATGATGCTTTCATACTCTGCGGAATGTTTATCCACCAGCATTTCAAGCTGATCGTAGTCATTATGCCTGAAGCGTATGCACTTGGCCTCGCTCATGCGGATGCCGTCAATCAAGCTGGCGTGGATGAGTTTGTCTGCCAGAATGAGCGTGTGCTTTGTGCAAACCGCGGGCAAGATGCCCTGATTGGCATGATAGCCGCTGCCAAACACAAGGGCCGCCTCAGCGCCATAGGCTGTTGCAAGTTCCCGCTCAAAGGCCTCCTGCTGGTCGCAGGTTCCTGTGAGCAACCGCGAGGAGCACGCCCCCATGCGCAGGGAGGAGACATCCTGCTGTGACCAGAACTCCTGCCGCAGAGCGGCGTCATCACCAAGCGAAAGATAGTCGTTGGAGCTGAGGTTGATGAATGGCTCCCCGGCCTGTTCCCTCTCGCGCCGCACAAGGTCAATATTGCGCAGAACCCGCAGGCTGCCGTTTTGCTTTTTCTCATCAAGCCACTGAGTATATTGCATCTTTTTAACCTATTAAACATCCGGGGTGGCAGCGGGTAAGGCGCAGCCAATCCTTAAAGATCAACATGAAAAAACAAAATGCCCTGACAGGGACACACAACCGCATGTACGGCGTTTGCAGCACACAGACCGTCGCTTTCCATAACTTGTTATCGTCACCCTCAACGGGTGCCAAGTCAATCACACGGCATGCGGGCGGGCTGCCTTGCGCCAGTTGGCATCAGGGCTGCCAATGCTGGCAATCTGCCTTGTGCTGGTTGCTGCCACAGGCTGTGGAAATTTGCCCACATGGGGGCGGCCTGGCTGTTTTTCTGTGAAATCGGGCAAAATAGCAAATGGTTGCCTGAGGCCGAAACCGCAAGCAACCATTTAGATCGCGCTACCCGTTCAATACCTGTGCCTTGCGACCAAGGCCCTATGGCACTGCAACAGTAAATTGATTTGCAAAGGAGCACTGGCGTCAGATACGCCTTTGATCGTCTGTTGTGGGAAAAAATCTGTTGTGGGAAAAAAAGGGAATCGCTTGTCTTCAGACGGTTATGAGGTGCGGCTGATCTCGCATGCATTGATTATGCGGCATGTAGCACAGGCCGCGCCAAAGCCATTGTCGATATTGGTAACCGTAACGCCGCTGGCGCAGGAGGTAAGCATGCCAAGCAAGGCTGAAAGCCCGGAAAAAGACGCCCCGTAGCCCACAGATGTGGGCACAGCCACCACTGGCTGCGGCACAAGCCCGCCGACAACGCTTGCCAGTGCGCCTTCCATACCCGCAACCACAATAATTGCGCGCGCGGTCTGCACCTCGGGCAGGTTGTTTATCAGCCGGTGAATACCCGCCACGCCAACATCTGCAAGAATTTTTGCGCGCACGCCAAGCATGTGGCAGGTAACAAGGGCTTCTTCCGCCACTGGCAGATCAGAGGTGCCAGCAGTAACAATGGCGACTTCATCCTGCTTCCAGGCGATGGGTTTGACAACCAGGGTAAGGGTGCGCCCAAGAGCGTTGTATTCAGCACCGGGGCAAACCGACAGCACATGGGCTGCCATCTCTGCGCAAACCCGTGTGGCAAGCACATTGCACTGGTCACCCACCCGGACAAATATTTCCCCAACCTGCTCGGGCGTTTTCCCCTCGCCGTACACAACCTCAGGAAAGCCATTGCGCGCAGGGCGCTGCAAATCAAACTTTGTATGCCCCAGATCCAGCACCGAGCAGTCGCGCAGCAGATTCAGCCCCTCGGCTACAGAGAGGCTTCCATCCTTGATTTCTGTAAGCACTTTTTCCAGTGAACCACCTGACATGCATCTACTCCGACATACGCAGGCTTATTCGCCCGCAACTTTATTGATAGCAGCATAAACCTCGGCAATGGGTATGCCGTGGTGGCGCGCAAGCGCCTTGCAATCTTCAAATTCCGGTTTGGAACGCAGCACCTTGCCGTCCATGAGCGCCTGTTTTATGCGCACATTGCCAAGAGGGGTCGCCACAGAGACAACATGCTGCTCGAGCATCGCCTTTTCAAGAGAAAAAACCTTTACGCCAAGCGTAGTCGTATGCCTGAACAGAAGCTCTGTAAACTTGGCTTGCTCGCTTGCACCACAAACAACAGACACAAGGATGCCAGGGCGGTTTTTTTTCATGACCACCGGGGTAAAGTACACATCGCCAGCACCATGATCGATAAGAATATCCATGGCTTCGGCAAGGGCCTCTCCGCTCATGTCGTCCAAAGTACACTGGAGCTGACAAAAATGGCCCGTGGAGGCGCTGCCCATTGTTTCTGGCGTGGCGATTGCCTCACCATGAGGGGCGTCCACTTGCGCCAGATGTACACGCAGCATGTTGGGCCGCGCAGACTGGCGATGCCCGATGCCATACCCAGTTTTGAGGGTAGCCATGGCTGGGGCGGTTTTGATGGCGGTTGCCAGTGTGGCAATAATCGCCGCGCCGGTGGGCGTGGTGGCCTCATGCTCTACCCCGCCGCGCGTGGTGGCGATTCCGTGAAGAATCTCCACAGTTGCCGGGGCAGGCACGGGCATCATGCCGTGCGCGCAGCGCACAAAACCACTGCCAAGCTCCAGCGGAGAGGCCCACACCGCATCAACGCCAAGCGCGTGAAAACAAATTGCCGCACCCACGATATCCACAATGGAATCGGTAGCACCAACCTCATGAAAATGAACATCTTCAAGGGCCTTGCCGTGAACTTTCGCTTCTGCCTCGGCAATACGCTGAAAAATGCGCAGGCTTGTTTGCTTGACCGGCTCTGCCAGTGAACTTTGCAAAATAATCGTGGCAATGTCGCTCAGGTTTCTATGAGGCAAATGCTCGTGCGGATGCGCATGTTCCGTTTGTGCAGGAACTTTTTCATACGCATGCGCTGGTGCCCGTTCTGGCATTTGCCCATGCCCATGACCATCATGGTGGTTATGATGATGACCATCGTGATGGTGGTGATTGCCGTGGTGGTCTGTATGACCATGCTCATGCTGCGTGGGCATGCTAGTGGATGAATCCTCGTGCCCATGCTCCTCTGCGCTCAAGCGCACATGAACTTGCATGCCCTGAATGCCACTGCATTTCTGAGACTGGCAATCCAACTGAAATTCGTCATCAATGGCGAGTTTGGCAAGCTCTGCCCGCAGGTAATCAGGGCTGACCCCGAGATCAATCAGGGCAGCCAGATTCATATCTCCGCTGATTCCGGCAAAGCAATCGTAGTACAGTATTTTCATAAAAACCCGGCAAGAAACTACACCCAACCATGCGGATATCCCGCAGCTTTCTGCACGCAATATAGTTGCTTTATCCGCCGCAGGAAATAGACAATACAACCAAAATCTTGCCTATTCCTGCGTGCGGCAGATGATTTGCGCTTACTCGCTAGACGTTTTTCCCCATCTCGTACGCCTGGGCCATACTGGGCAGGGCCTTGATCTCGCCCTTTTTCCACGCGCCAACGCCGTACACCACGCCTTTTTCAACTGCTCCTTCCAGGCAGTAGGCAAAGCCTCTGAAACACTCGATGGTTCTTTCCATGTGCGTAAGGTTGGTGTCGGCTGCGGTAATGATGTAATACATGCTCTTGTTTTTTATTGCTGTGTATCGCGCAACAGTCCTGTCAATTAAAGCTTTTATCTGGGCGTTGACAGAATAAAAATACACAGGAGAAGCCAGCACGAGCACATCTGCCTTAACCATTTTTTCCAGTATGGCGTCCATACCGTCTTTTTGTACACAGGCACCATCATGGCTTTGGCAGTATTCACAGCCAAGACATGGGGCAATTTTTTGTTCCTGCACAAATATTTTTTTCACTGCATGACCAGATTCAATTGCACCAGCTATAAACTGATCGCACAAAATATCCGAATTGCCGCCTTTGCGAGGGCTGCCAGAAAAAACAAGAATATTCTTCATGGTATTAATCCTTACCCTGAATGAAATCAGGCCATGTTCAACGTTTTAAGCCACTCTGCGACATCTTTTTGTGCATTGCGCGCCGCTCTACCGCGTATTGCCAGACCGGAAGCAACAGAGGCGGAAGGCGCTAGCTTATGTATATGGCCACCGTTCTGCCTAATCCGCTGCCCTCATGCGTCATGAACGGCACAATAGTCTTGCCGGAAAAGTCGTAGCTCTCAATAAATGACATCACAGGTGTTGCGATGGTTCCCCACCAGCAAGGCGAGCCGACTTATTTTACTTTACTCATCACACCCCCTGCTACCGCGTGGGCAGACCGGGGCCATCATCAAATTTTTTTGAAACATCTTTCATGTATTCTGATATCTCAAGATGTTGCGGGCATGCTTCTTCGCAGGCGCGGCAGCTAATACAGTCTGAAGCCTTGCCATGTTTTGCGGCAAGGTTGAGGTAATACACAAACTGGCTGGACATATTGCTTGTAGTTGCGCGCCGCGAACTGTTGTACAGGGCAAAGTAATCAGGGATAGGGATATCACTTGGGCAGTGCTCCACACAGTAACGGCAATTTGTACAGGCAACGGCTGTATCTGCGTTGATGATATCCACAACCTGACTGATAATAGCCTGCTCATCTTCATTCAAAGGAACAAAATTTTCCATGTAGGCGGTATTATCCAGCACCTGATCAATATTG
>QKDT01000080.1 GCA_003251995.1 Desulfovibrio desulfuricans | reverse complement strand
AGCACGTAGTGCTGCATCATAACGGGAATGACTACCGCGGGGTATTCCGAACCCTGCGACTTGTGGATGGAGATGGCGTAGGCGGGCGCGATTTCGTCCAGCTCGTCAAATTCGTAAGGCACAACCCGTTCGTCAAAGGTGATGCTGAGCGTGCGTTCCCGAACGTCCATAAAGCTGATGCGCCCCATATCGCCGTTGAACACGTCTTTGTCGTAGTTGTTGCGTATCTGCATGACCTTGTCGTGCAGGCGAAAGCATCGGTCGCCGCGGCGTACCTCGATGCCGTGGGGATTCAAGGCTTCCTGAAGGCAGGCGTTCATGCGGCCCGCCCCCACCGCGCCCTTGTGCATGGGCGTGAGCACCTGAATGTCGTCCACTGGGTCAAGGTTGAAACGCCTGGGAATATGGTTGCGCACAAGATCAACAATGAGTTCCGCGGCCTTTTCAGCATCGTTCTGGTGGATAAAGTAGAAGTCTGAGAGGCGCTCTTTGCTCGATTCCAGCGAAGGAATTTCGCCCCGGTTGATGAGGTGCGCGTTGCAGATGATCTCGCTCTCGGCGGACTGGCGGAAGATTTCTGTCAGTTCCACCACTGGTACCACACCTGAGCGGATGATGTCTGAAAGCACGTTGCCGGGGCCCACAGAGGGCAATTGATGTACGTCGCCCACCAGCACAAGGGTCGCACCCAGCGGCACGGCCTTGAGCAGGTGATAGAAGAGCAGGGTGTCCATCATGGAGGCTTCGTCTACCACCAGGAGGCCGCAGGCAAGGGGGTTATCCTCATTGCGGGCAAAGCCGTCTTCCTTGGGGCTGTATTCAAGCAGGCGGTGGATGGTGCGTGATTCCCGGCCCGATGTTTCAGACATACGCTTGGCGGCGCGCCCCGTGGGTGCGGCAAGCAATATGCGGGCGCGAACCTCGCCAAAAAGTTTGATGATGGCGTTGATGATGGTGGTTTTGCCTGTGCCGGGGCCGCCTGTGAGCACCATCATCTTGCTGCGGGCTGCGGTGCGCACGGCCTCAAGCTGTTCTGCCGCAAGGGAGATGTTCAGCTCGCTGACCACCTTGTCCACCAGTGCGTCGGGCTTTTCAAAGCGTACGGATTTGGGCGAGCGCAAAAGCCGCTGGATGTAGAAGGCGGTTTTTGACTCGCAGTGGTGGTAGCGGCGCATGTACACGCCAATCTCGCCAGCGGCGTCGGGCATGTCCAGTTCTTCGCGTACAATGCGTTCGTCTGCTTCCAGCGTGGCAAGGGCGTCTTCCACCAGGCCTTCATCCACGCCAATCTGGGCGCAGACAGCCTCTGTAAGCTCAGCTTGCGGCAGGTAGACGTTGCCGTCGTCCGTGGCTTTTTGCAGCACATAGAGGGTGCCAGCCTGAACCCGCAGGGGGTTGTCGTGTTCAAAGCCGAGCTTGGTGGCTGCGGCATCTGCGGTGACAAAACCGATGCCGTGGATGTCCATGGCGAGCCGGTAGGGGTTCTCGCGAACTATGGAGAGGGCCTCTGCGCCATAGGCGCGGTAAATACGCACTGCATAGGCCGGGGTGATGCCGTGGGGTTGCAAAAAAAGCAACAGGTCGCGCATGCCCCGGTGTTCCGCCCAGGATGTGCGGATGCGGTCAAGGCTTTTGCTGCCCACACCCCGTACTTTGAGGAGGCGCTCTGGCTCTTCGTCAAGAATGCGGATTGTGTCGGTGCCAAAGGCTTCTACAATGCGCCCAGCCATTTCTTCGCCAACGCCCTTAATGAGGCCAGAGGCGAGATACAGGCGTATGCCCTCGCTGGTGGCTGGCAGCATTTCATCGGCGTTCTGAAACTCGATTTGGCGACCAAAGCGGGGATTGTTTACCCACCGGCCCGTAATTTTGAGTTGTACGCCCGCCTGAGGGTTGACCATGTGCCCGATGCACGAAACCGGGTCGCGCGGGCGGGTGAGGCCAGCGTTGCCGCCGCCGCTGTTGACGCTGGCGGGCAGCAGGCGCAGCACGGTGTAGCCATTTTCCTCGTTATGAAAGACTACGCGTTCCACCGTGCCGGTTAGTTCCACGGCATCGGGGTCTTGTAAAAGGGGCAGGTTGCTCATGCGCTCGCCTTGTGGGCATTCCTTGGGCTTGTTGCGGCCTTGCGCAGCCGCGACCACCAAAACCATTCGCGTTGTTCGCGGGGGAGATCCGGGTTTTTGGCTTGGGCCACGGCGCAGTTAAAAACATCAAGGCAGCAAATATCAACCTGCTGTCCCTTGATGCGGCACAGTTCATCATAAAGGGTCTGGGGATCGCGTCCCGCCAGATCAGATATATCTGTCACGCCAAGCTGGTGCAGATCTTCCAGGGCTGCTGGCCCAACAGAACGCAGGGCGCTCAGCGGGCGGGCATCCATGGGTTTGCTCACAGGCCCAGCCCCATGCGTTGCTGCAACAGCAGGGCATCCGCCAGGGCCAGGGCGGTCATGGCTTCCAGAACAGGCACAACACGCGGGATGGCGGCAAGGTCGTGACGCCCGCCAATAAGCACGGATGCGGCATTACCCTGCTTGTCCACGGTTTGCTGCGTGATGGCAATGGAGGCGATGGGTTTGACAGCCGCGTGCATGATGATGGTCTGCCCGCTGGAAATGCCGCCCAGAATGCCCCCGGCATGATTGGAGGCAAAGGTGGCCTTGCCGGGTTGCGGCGGGTCGACGGGCAGCAGCGGATCGTTGTTTTGCGAGCCGTGCAGCTTGGCAGCGCCAAAGCCTTCGCCAACAGAAAAACCTTTGACCGCGCCAATGCTCATGATGGCGTGGGCCAATACAGCCTCAAGCTTGTCGAATACAGGTTCGCCAAGGCCCGCAGGCACGTTGCGCGCTTCAATGCGCACAATGCCGCCCAGGGTGTCGCCCTTTTTACGCGCAGCCAGCACCACCTGATCCCAGAGGGCGGGCATGGCTTCTGTAGCGGCGCAGTAGGGGCGGGTGCGGGCATTGTCCAGATCAAGGGTGGCCCAATCCTGCACAGCAGTGCCGCCCAGCTCCACACAGGCCGCCATGATTTTTACGCCACGGCGTTCAAGTATCTTGCGGGCAATAACGCCACCAGCCACGCGGGCGGCTGTTTCGCGCCCAGAGGAGCGCCCGCCGCCGCGGTGGTCGCGTATGCCGTTGTACTTCTGAAAATAGCCCCAGTCCGCGTGACCAGGGCGAAAAACTTCGGCCAGATTGCCGTAATCGTGCGAGCGCTGGTCTTCATTGGCGATATAGAAGGCAATGGACGTGCCGGTGGTCATGCCCTCGTACACGCCAGAAAGCAGCCGGACAGTGTCCGATTCCTTGCGCTTGGTGGCGGTGGGGCCCTGGCCTGGTTTGCGGCGGTCAAGCTCGGCCTGAATGTCGGCCTCTGTCAGTGCTAGCCCTGCGGGGCAGCCGTCTATAACACCGCCCAGGCCTACGCCGTGTGATTCACCGAATGTCGTCAGCCGCAGAGCCTGTCCAAATGTATTGCCAGCCATGTGCTTACCTCGCTTTCGCTAGGATCTGTTTATTATAGCTTTTTGCCCACTGACAGTGCTGGTAAGACTTTTATTCTGGTGGGTATCCGTGGGGATAGCATTCCATAAAAAGCTGCCCTGGCAGGGAACAAGATTCTCATCGTGCCAGCAGACCCTGGAGCATCTTACAATGCTCACTTAAGCCTTGAGCAGCGCCAGGGTGGCGCTACGCCTCTGTGGCGGGCGTCTGCTCACGCAGTCGTCAGAGAATATAAACATGAAGTTGGTCTAAAACCGGGCCGGAACAGCACGGTTAAGAGATATAGTATAGGCAAGGCGCGGGCTGCTTGCAACACATGGGGAGCATGTGTGTTTAGCCCAAAAAATACATCAAAAAAGTGACGAGGGCAGCAAGCTGTTTACGGTAAAAGGCCAAGAATATTGTAGGGCGGAAAGCCCGCTGATGCAGATTTTCCGCCCTACAAAAAAGAGCAGTATTGACGCTGAGGCGCTAGACCTTGGCAGCCGTGCGCAGGTCGGCTACGGCATCGGTCTTTTCCCAGGTGAATTCCGGCAGCTCACGACCAAAGTGACCGTAGCAAGAGGACTTCTGGTAAATGGGGCGCTTGAGGTCAAGGCGCTGGCTGATAAAGAAGGGGCGCAGGTCAAACACTTCGCGCACAGCCTTGGTCAGCAGCTCGTCGGGCAGTTCGCTGGTTCCCTGTGAGGAAACAAGCACACTGACGGGCTGGGCCACGCCGATGCAATAGGCGATCTGCACTTCGCACACAGGGGCAAGGCCCGCGGCAACCACATTCTTGGCGATGTAACGGCCCATGTACGCGCCGGAACGGTCAACCTTGGAGGGGTCTTTGCCGGAGAAGGCGCCGCCGCCGTGGTGACCGCTGCCGCCGTAGGTATCCTGAATGATCTTGCGACCAGTCAGGCCGCAGTCGCCCATGGGGCCACCCACCACAAACCGACCAGTGGTGTTGATGAAGATTTCGCAGGCTTTTTCGTCAAAATAACCGGAGGGTTCCAGAATGGGGCGGATGACGTGCTTTTTCACGGCTTCAGCCACATCAGCCTGACTTGCGCTGGCGGCATGCTGGGTGGAAACAACCACGTTGTTGATACGTATTGGCTTGCCATCCTGGTATTCAAAGGAAACCTGGGTCTTGCCGTCGGGGCGGAAAAAGTCCACCGTGCCGTCCTTGCGCACTTTTGCCAGTTGCTGCGAGAGCTGGTGCGCCCAGTAAATGGGGGCGGGCATAAGGGTAGAAGTCTCGTTGCAGGCAAAGCCAAACATCATGCCCTGGTCGCCAGCGCCCTGATCTTCGGCCTTTTCGCGCAGTACGCCCTGAGCGATGTCGGGCGACTGGTGCCCAATGGCATTGATGACAGCGCAGGTCTGCCAGTCAAAGCCCATGTCAGAGCTGTTGTAGCCAATGCCCTTGATGGTTTCGCGCACCACATGCGGCAGGTCGGCGTAGCCGCTGGTGGTAATTTCGCCAGCGATAACAGCCATGCCGGTGGTTACCAGCG
The DNA here is from genome assembly GCA_003251995.1 of Desulfovibrio desulfuricans. Lineage (GTDB taxonomy): Bacteria > Desulfobacterota > Desulfovibrionia > Desulfovibrionales > Desulfovibrionaceae > Desulfovibrio > Desulfovibrio desulfuricans_B. The sequence goes on along the minus strand of QKDT01000080.1, from coordinate 2,019 downwards.
TTTCGCAAGCCACGTGGGCATTGGCGTCTTGCGCCAGCAGCGTATCAAGAATGGCATCGGAAATCTGGTCGGCAACCTTGTCGGGATGACCTTCCGTGACCGACTCAGATGTAAAAAAGTACTTGCCCTTGGTTTGCATAGAAAACTCCTTGGGCGCTCGCGTCAAGGCGGCGCGGGTTTATGAACGTAACAGAATATTGTCGATAAGCCGGGCCTTGCCCATGCGCACGGCGCAAGCCATGAGCGCAGGGCCAGTGACCTCGGTAAGCGGGGTCATTGATTCTGGGTGAACAATGCTGAGATAGTCCAGACGCCCCATGGGCAAAAATTCTGCCCAGCGGCGCAGCACCGCCTCGCGCAGCAGTTTGACGCTGGTTTCGCCGCTTTGTGCAAGCTTTTGCGCGTACAGAAGGGCCTTGCGGATTTCCGGCGCTTGAGTGCGTTCTTCATCTGTCAGGTACACATTGCGCGAAGAAAGCGCCAAACCGTCAGCTTCGCGTACTGTTTCGCGTGTTTCAAGGCGCACAGGCACATTGAGATCACGCACCATGCGGCGCAGCACAGCCTGTTGTTGCCAGTCTTTTTGACCAAACACGGCAACATCAGCGCCGGTAAGCATAAATAGCTTGAGCACTACAGTGCATACACCGCGAAAATGCACGGGCCGGGTCAGGCCGCACAGACCCCTGGAAAGCTCAGGCACTTCAACCCAAGTGGAGTGGTCTTGAGCGTACATGGCTTCGGGCTGCGGCATAAACAGGGCATCCACGCCATGGCTGCGGGCAATGTCCGCATCGCGCTGGGCATCGCGGGGATACGCTTCCAGGTCTTCGCCGGGGCCAAACTGGATGGGGTTGACAAAAAGGCTCACGATCAAGCGCTTTGCCTGAGTGCGGGCAAAGGCCATGAGGTCTTCATGCCCCTGATGATAATAACCCATGGTTGGTACCAGAGCGATGTCGTCTCCGCCGCGGTGCCAGGCCTTGCATTGGGTCGCCAGTTCTTGGGGATTTGTGAATATCTGCATATCAAGGTATTGTGATATTGTTTGTGAAGGCTTATTTATACACGCGAGGTGATTGCTTGTAAAGCAAGACCTTGCAAAACTATACAAACCGACAGCGGGGAACGCTTGACCCTGTCTGTAGCTGTGGGCATAACAGCAGACGGGGGTATTCATGCTGAAACCGTTTTATCAGGGCAAACTGGACACGTTCTGCGCTATTTACGCAGTGCTCAACGGCTTGCGGCTGACCCACAATATTCGAGTTCTAAAGGCGCGTGATATTTTAAACGAAACGCTGCTGGGGCTGGCTGCCTCGCCAGAGGCCTTTCGTGCCGTGCTGGAGCAGGAAACAGATTATTGCGGTTTGGTCGATGGCATGTTGCGTATCCAGAGCCGCTCTTTCCCGTTGGAAGTGCGCCAGCCTTATACAGGTGAGGACGATCCCTCTGTGGATCAGGTGTGGGAATGCTGCCGTGAATGGCTTGCGCCAGGTACGGGCAGGGCTGTTATTTTTCGGTTTATGCGGCACCTCACACCTGATGGCCCGCCTGTAAACCGCCACTGGACCACCGCCGATTCGCTTGCTGATGAGATTCTGCATCTTTTTGATTGTAGCCACGAGGCCGAAGCTATCTTGAATGTGCGTAAAGACAGCTTTGTAACCCGTGCGGACGATATCCGCGAGGGAAAGCTGTTGCATATTCAGCCCTATACCATCCGTTTGCTGCGGCTGCCGATGTAGACTTGCCTGCTCGGGCATTGCGCCGAGGGTGTGATGGTGCTGATGCGAGCGAGGAGAGGGTTGGCAGAAAGGATCAGTATTCTCTGATGGGGGCTTCTGTGCTTATGGGGAGTCCAAGGCGGATGGCGTCTTCCTTCAGTTGCGGATGCACCCAGAAGGCCTTTTCCTGCACAAAGCTGAGCACCTCAAATTCTGCCGTGTCCACGGGCCGGGAATAATAGAAACCCTGGGCGCAGTTGCAGCCGCTGTTGAGTAGAAAGCGCGCGTGCTC
>QKDT01000198.1 GCA_003251995.1 Desulfovibrio desulfuricans | reverse complement strand
AATGCTGCTTGCCCGTGCCGAGGCGGCGGGGTTGAATGTGGAGGGCGTGGACGTACCCCTGACGTCTCAAACTTTGGCCCCCGCCTGCGCGGGGGCCGATCTTGCCATTATTTGTGTTCCCGCCGCAGTATTCAACGAGGTTATTGCTACCGTCTGCCCGCACTTGCCCCCCACGGCAGTGCTGGCGGACATAACCTCGGTCAAGGAAATCCCGCTGCAACAGATGGAGGCCGCATGGGCAGGCCCGGTGGTGGGAACCCACCCCCTGTTCGGCCCCAAGCCCGACCCGGACGCCGACCAGCCCGTGGCTATTGTGCCGGGCGCGCAAGCGGCGCAAAAACACATAGAGCTGGCCTCCGGCTTTTTTACAGCCATGGGCTGCCGTGTTTTTCGCTCTACGGCGCAAAAGCACGATAAAGCCATGGCCAGCATACAAAACATGAATTTTATCACCAGCCTGGCTTATTTTGCCCTACTGGCGGGGCATGAAGACCTGCTGCCTTTTCTCACGCCTTCGTTCCGCCGCCGCCAAAACGCCGCCCGTAAAATGCTGACAGAAGACGCGCACATGTTTGCCGGTCTGTTTGAGGCCAACCCATACAGCTACGAGGCTGTGCGCCAATATCGGCAAATGCTCAACCTTGCCGCCGCTGGTGATATTGATCTGCTTTGCCAGCGTGCCCGCTGGTGGTGGCAGGACGAGGGCGACGACCAAAAGCCTTAGGCCGCCCTCCTCTTCTAGCTAAATACAGATGGCGCATCTGCGCGACGCTGCTACACAAGGTCATCATGAATATGCCCGCCAGTTCTCTGACGGGCATATTTTTTGCTATCGCCTTGGCAGGCGCTGTACGGCGCAAACCATGACAGGGCGGTAACAGCATGTTCGGTGCGCAAAAAGATCCAAGTAGAACAGAAAAAGCCTCTCCCAAACGCGTTAGCAAGCAGCGGGATGAAGGCAACGTCCCCAAGGCGCCAGAGCTGGGCAAGGCTGTGAGCCTGCTGGCAGGCATGTGTATTCTGTATGCCTGGATTGGCCCCATGACGGACAAGATCAAACTGCTGTTTCGCCATTTTCTTAGCCATTCGTGGGAATTCGATCCAAACCCGGAAAACGTCTACAATCTCAGCATTGAAGTCACCATTGAAATAGCCCGCATGATCATGCCCATATTGCTGACCCTGGGTTTTCTGGCCTTTCTGGCGCAGCGTCTTCAGGTGGGCAAGCTCTGGACAACCAAGGTCTTTCGCCCCAAATTGCAGCGCTTCAATATTATTCAGGGCCTCAAACAAATGCTGGCCTCGCCGCAAACAGCCCTGCGTACCATCAAAAGCCTGCTTTTCTCGCTTATCCTCGGCCTTATTCCCGGCTGGATCATTTACAACCAGCACCAAAACTTTCTGCCCATGTACTATGCCACCCCAGAGGGTGTTGCCTCCTACATGCTGGACATGGCCTTTAAACTGACCTGCTATGCGCTCATCCCCATACTTGCCATTGCCATTTTTGACGTATGGCAATCGCGTTTTGCCTACAACGAAGGCATGAAGATGACCAAGTCGGAAGTGAAGGACGAGCAAAAGCAATCCGACGGCGACCCGGCGATCAAGAGCCAGCAGCGTAAAAAAATGATGGAAGTCATGAGCAAGCGCATGCTGGCTGACGTGCCCAAGGCCGACCTTGTGGTGACCAACCCTACGCACTTTGCCGTGGCCTTGCGCTATAACACCTCGGAGGCCCCGGCCCCTGTGGTGCTTGCCAAGGGTGCTGACCACCTTGCTGAAAAAATCAAAGAAATTGCCCGCGAAAACCGCATCCCCATTCGCGAAAATGTGCCTCTGGCACGGGCTTTGTATAAGTCCACAGAGGTGGGCGACATGATTCCCGAAGAGCTTTACAAAGCTGTAGCCGCAATGCTGGCGAGCATCTGGAAGCTCCGGCCCAGGCAGGGAAGGCCCTAGAATGACAAGGATATTCTCACATCTTGTCCACAAGTATCAGGGTAAACCCGCTTTCGGGAACCAACGCAGAGAGGTGTCATAAAAATGGCTGCCGCAGTACTTCCTAAGCTTGATTACGCGCGCTTTTCCAAAAACGGCGAAATTTTTCTTGCAGCCGGTGTGGTCACCATTCTGTTTGTCATGCTGGTGCCTCTGCCCACGTTTTTTCTCGATTTCATGCTCTGCATCAGTATTTCAATCTCGCTGCTGGTGCTCATCACCACCATGTTCATGAGCTCGCCGCTGGAGTTCACCATCTTTCCTTCGCTGCTGCTGGTCACCACCCTTTTGCGGCTGGCGCTCAACGTGGCCTCCACCCGCCTTATCATGCTCAACGGCAACATGGGGGCCAATGCCGCGGGTGAAGTCATCCGTGCTTTTGGTCAGTTTGTTGTGGGCGGCAGCTACGTGGTTGGCGCGGTTATCTTTATGATCCTGTTCATCCTGAACAAGGTCGTTATCACTGCCGGTACCACGCGTATTGCAGAAGTGGCCGCCCGTTTTACGTTGGACGCCATGCCCGGCAAACAGATGGCTATCGAAGCCGACCTCAATGCTGGTCTGCTTGACGAAGAACAGGCCAATGCCCGCCGCGCAGGGCTGCGCAAAGAAGCGGACTTTTACGGCGCCATGGACGGTGCCTGCAAATTTGTTTCGGGCGACGTGAACGCCGGCATGTTCATCACCCTGGTGAACCTTGTGGGCGGCATCATCATTGGCATGGTGCAAAAAGATATGGACTGGAACACAGCCCTTACCACGTATTCGCTGCTGACCATCGGCGATGGTCTGGTGTCCACCATCCCTTCCATCATCGTTTCTACCGGCACTGGCTTGCTGGTTTCGCGCGCCGCCTCTGAAGCCAAGATGGGCGAAGAATTTCTGGCCCAGCTCACGTTCAACAGCCGCGCGCTCAAGATGGTTTCTGGCGTGCTGCTGCTGTTCGCCATTGTTCCTGGTCTGCCGACCATCCCCTTCCTTGGCATATCCATACTCATCTTTGTGGTGAGCCGCCTTACGGAAAACAAGGATGAGGACGCCGCCAACAAGGAAAAGGAAGAGAAGAAAAAGAAAGGCGGCTCCGGCACTGCCGACACACCAGAAGAAGTGCAGGCACTGCTGCCGCTCGATACCTTGGAACTCGAAGTGGGTTATGGCCTCATTCCCCTGGTGGACGAAGAACAGAGCGGCAACCTGCTGGCGCGCATACGCTCCATACGCCGACAATTTGCTCTGGACATGGGCGTGGTCATCCCCTCGCTGCATCTGCGGGATAACCTGCAGCTCAAGCCCGGTCAGTATGCCCTGTTGATCAAGGGCAACCAGGTGGCCTCGGCAGAAATTCTGGTTGACCACTTTCTTGCCATGGACCCTGGCAACGTGACCACGAAGATCAGTGGTATCGAAACGCGCGAGCCTGCCTTTAACCTGCCTGCGCTGTGGATTCCCGACAGCCAGCGCGAAGAAGCCATGCTTGCAGGGTACACGGTGGTTGACCCCGCAACGGTCATTGCCACCCACCTTACAGAAGTATTCAAGCGTCAGTTGGCTGACTTTCTTGACCGCCAGGCAGTGCAAGGCCTGCTGGATACCGTTGCCAAACATTCGCCCAAGGCTGTGGAAGATTTGGTGCCCAATGTTCTGCCCCTTGGCGTGGTGCAAAAGGTTCTGCAACTGCTGGTGCGCGAAAGCGTCAGCATACGCGACATGCTGACAATTGTGGAAACGCTGGGCGACTTTGGCTCAAGCGTCAAAAATCCCGACACGCTGGGGGAATACGTACGCGAAAAACTCTCACGTGCCATTGTGCGCCCCTATTTGGATAGCCAGGGTACACTCTCAGTGATGACCCTTGCCCCCAATGCCGAACGGCTGGTGCAGGAAGGTATTCGCCATGCAGACAACGGCGTGACATTCCTTTCCATGAACCCAGCCATAGCGCAGCGTCTGGTAAACAACATCAGCACCACTGCGGACAATGCCGTGAATTCTGATGGTCAGCCCGTGCTGCTGGTGACGCCGCTTATCCGTCCGCATCTGGCGCAGATTGTCACGCGCTTTTTGCCCACGGTACCGGTTATCTCGCAGGCCGAGATACCGCCCGATATCCGCTTGCAGTCGGTGGGCGTGGTAGGGGCCGACTAAGGCGACCTGATCAATCCCCAAAGTGGCGCTCCACCCTTGTGATGGAGCGCCGCTTTTACATTTTATGTAATCCATAGTTATCAGGATTCATTGCCTTTTACCGCACCAACAGATAGAGTTATGAAGTTCAAAAGCTCTATGCAGAGCTTTTTTAGTACCGTGACACATACTGACCCTCGCATTGGCCCCGAATTTGCAACTACAGGTTCGTCGTCAAACAAACGGCACTGACAGGCCGTTGGGCGATATTGAACCGTTAGGCAAAGGAATGGGTCATGCAGGTAAAGACGTTCACAGGGGCCACATCTCAGGAAATTTTGGCCAGAATCAAGGCCGAGATGGGGCCTGACGCCGTTATCCTGGGCAACCGCACCTATCGAAAAAATGGTGCCGTCTGCCATGAAATAACTGCCGGTATCGAACGCCCCAAGGCGGACTCTGCGCAAGGCGCAGGTACTCCTGCGGGCTGGGGCGAATGGCATAAAGAATGGATGCAGCTCAAGGATCAGATATTTGCTCTGATGAAGCCAGCTATCCAGCTTGAACGCCTTACCCCCCGCCAGCGCGTTGCGCTGGAATATTTGCAGCGTGAAGGTGTTTCTGATTCTGTGGCAGTTGATCTTTACCAGCGCTTGCTGGTCGAACCCGGGGCATCCGTGCTTGAATGCCTGTGTGGCATGGTGCCGGTAAAAGCCTGGGGGGCGGAACAGTGGCAGCAACGCATCCACCTGATGGTTGGGCCTTTTGGTTTTGGCAAAACCACAACAGCCCTGCGCTTTGCCCTGCACCTGCGCAAATATGAGCCAGAAGCGCGCATCGCCTTTATCAACGCCGACTGCCTGCGTGGCAATGGTCGATTGATTTTGCGCCACTGGGCGGAGCTTTCCAACTTTACGTATATGGAAGCGCCGGACAAAGCCTCCATGGAACATGCCCTTGCAGCCACACGCGAGGCCCGCGCCGTTTTTATCGACGTTCCCGGCCTTGACCGCAACGGCAACCTCGCCAACTGGCGGGCCACCATGGGCCTGGATTCTGTGGACGCAGCCACGCATATTACGCTTTCACCTTTTTTTGACGCAGTGCAGACCCAGGCCTTTTTGCAAAGATACAAAGTTGACGGCCCTGGCTCCATTGTCTGGACAAAGCTGGACGAAGCCGTAAGCTACGGCAATATTGTCAACGTGGCGTGCGCAGCCGGGCTGCCGGTTTCAGCATTGTCCTACGGCGCGGAACTTAAAGAAAGCCTTACCCCGGCTACCGAGCCATTGGTCTGGCGTCTTATTTTTAAAAGGCAACTTCCTGGTCAGGCCGCCTAGCGCGGCATGAGCCATAACATGTGGAGCAGACAGATGAGCGGCACTTTCCCCTTGGTTTTTTCCGTCACCTCAGGCAAGGGCGGCGTAGGCAAGACCAATATTTCGGTCAATCTTGCCATCTGCCTTGCGCAGTTGGGCAAGCAGGTGGTGCTTATTGACGCCGACCTTGGTCTTGCCAACGTGGACGTGGTGCTTGGGCTGACCCCGCAGAAAAATATTTTTCACTTGTTCCACGAAGGGGCCTCCATTTCAGACATCCTCTTTCCTACTCCCTACGGTTTTTCAATTTTGCCGGCCTCATCCGGCATGAGCGAAATGCTCACCCTTTCCACAGGGCAGAAGCTGGAACTGCTGGAAGCCGTGGACGAGATGGAAGAAGGGCTTGATTACCTTATCGTAGACACCGGGGCTGGCATCAGCGACAACGTGCTCTATTTCAACATGGCTGCGCAAGAAAGGCTGGTGGTGCTTACCCCCGAGCCCACGTCGCTCACCGATGCCTACGCCCTTATCAAGGTGCTGAAGAACAACCACGGGGTTGAGCGGTTCAAGGTATGCGTGAACATGGCCCCCGATCTCAAGACTGCCAAAGATATGTTTGTACGGCTGCATCAGGCCTGCGATCACTTTTTGAGCGGTGTTTCCCTTGAGCTTGTAGGCGTTATCCCCCGTGATACGGGCGTGCGCAAGGCCGTGGTGCAGCAGTTGCCCTACTGTGTGAGCGAGCCGCAAAGCCCGGCAGCCAAGGCCACCATGTCGCTGGCAAAAAATATCAGCGCATGGGAAGCCCCAGAAAACCTGGACGGCAACATCAAATTTTTCTGGAAAAAGCTGCTGTTTCGCTAACTCGGGTCAGCCTTGCGCTGCTGCGTAAAGGCAATGCAACGAACAATAACCTTAACGTGTGACACACGCGGCGCTATCGGCCTTGGCGGGCAGGACAAGCGCAGCATAACAGGCATGCAGATGCCACGGGGTAGAAGAGGCAGATCCGAAGGAAACCATCATGAAGACCGGCACAGCGCAAGCGCAAACTCCCTGCCCCTGGGAAGCGCTCGAAACCGGGGCGACCCCATGGGAAAGCTTTTCACCGGCAGAGCAGGAATCCGTGGTGCGGCACTATGCGCCCAAGATCCGCTTTCTCGCTTTGCGGCTCAAGGCCAAGCTGCCACGCAGCGTTGAGCTTGGCGAGCTTATAAGCTCCGGCACGCTAGGCCTTATGGAAGCCCTGGGCAAATTCAGGCCGCAGCTTGGCATTCGCTTTGAAACCTATGCCGAAAGCCGCATCAAGGGTGCCATGCTTGACGAGTTGCGTCGGCTTGACTGGTTTCCCCGGTCATTGCGCCAGCGTGTGCGGGTGCTTGATGAAGCCATGCGCAAGGTTGAGCATGAACATGGTCGCCAGGCCACCGAGGACGAACTGCAAAAGATCACTGGCCTCGACTTGCGCGACGTGCGTCAGGGGCTTGAGGCTCTGCAAAACCAACTCTGGATCTCGCTGGACGCCATTCAAGACACTCTCTCGGGCGAAGGGCCGGAAGGTGGCGAACCCTTCCGCAACACGGCCCTGCAAGAGCTTGTAGAACGCGTGGCGCCGCTGATCGACCGCTTGACGCCAAGGGAAAAGTTGGTACTCTCGCTGTACTACACTGATGAGCTGAATATGCGTGAAACTGCCGAAGTGATGGGAATTACCGAAGGGCGCGTTTCACAATTGCA
>QKDT01000028.1 GCA_003251995.1 Desulfovibrio desulfuricans | reverse complement strand
GCCGGAGGCCACACGCGCCCGCGCAGCAAAAGCTGCATGGGCTTGTTGCCGCTCAGATCACGCAGCCGCCGCACCTGCTCCAGAATGGCAGAGGCGAGGTCTTCTGGCAGGGGGGTACCCTCCACCAGCGCGCCCAACTTTTTGGAAAGCCGCGCCAGATGGTTGGGAGCCAGCCCACCAGCCGCCTGAATGCAGCGGTTTATCTCGCTTTGCAGATCACCACTCTGAAAATAGTGCTGACACCCCGCCGCTGTGACCACAAACCCCTGCGGCACCGCACCGGGGAAAACAGAGCGCAGCCTTTCAAGACGGACGGTTGCCGGGTCTACCAGCACCCTCCCATCGCTTTGCAGATTCGCCAGACATCCGGCGTCGTCCTGGCACAGTGGCACAACCAGCGGCCCAAGCAGGCAGGCTTCCGGCTCGTAGACTTCTTCTGCCACCAGTTTTTGCAGCTCGCCAAAACGGGCGTACAATGCCTTGCAAGGCGTGGGGTCAAGCCGCTCAAGTTGCTTGATACACTGAAAAACCTGCGTAGCCATGGAGGTGCAGAAGGCCCGTACGCGGTACAGGCCAAAGGGGTGATCACAGCAAAGGGTGTATTCCAGATCGGTCATGGTTTCCTGAAAGGCGTTCCATGCCGTGAGAAAGAGGCGGAAGGAGTGGTGCCGCAAGGCAAAAAAACGCTGGGCCTCTTCTGCCGCGCTGACGGAAGAAGAGGAAACGGCTTCGTCGCCCCGTCGGGCGGCTCGCGTTAAAAACCCCAGCAGACGGCTTAGAGACATGGCGGCTCCACAAGATAGAGCAGTTTCACTTTAACATGCCTGCCTACCGGCAAAACATGTTTGCCCTGCAAGCATTACGCGGCGTAGATTTTAACAAAAATTCATGCAGTGCAGAAAAACAGTACCAATGGTAATCTGCTCTCAAGCTGCAATTACACACCAGCGCAAAAACTGTGCAGCGCCAACAATTGTATAGTGAACGTAGCACAGCGCCACGCCACCTTCAAGGTGCATGTGACAGAATTCTCATTCTCAGAATAACAAGATTTTACAGGGCAAAAAGTAGACAAAGGCTAGAGAGGGGCAACGCCCTTTGGCTGTTGGGGCACAGGCATGCCAGCCTGGGGATGGCCCTGCTGACCGTTATCCATGTCAGCCAGGGTGCGCATCTGGGCCATGCACGAATCCACAAACTGCGGGTCGCCCACATCCTGACGCAAAAAAGCATTGATATCTGGCATCTTGGCAATGGCGGCGTCGATCTCTGCATTGGAGCCCTTGGCATAGGCGCCAATATTGACCATATCTTCCACGCGGCGGAAGGTACTCATGCAGCGCGTTACAACGCGGCCCGCAAGCACATCCTGCCTGTCGCAGATATCGGAACGTAAACGGCTGATGGAACGCAGCACGTCAATGGCGGGGAAATGCCCCTGGTCAGCCAGATCGCGGGTCAGCACGATATGCCCGTCAAGGATGGAACGCACGGCGTCGGCAATGGGTTCGTTAAAGTCGTCGCCATCCACAAGTACGGTATAGATGCCGGTGATGGTGCCCTTGGCGGAGCGCCCCGCCCGCTCCAGCAGCTTGGGCAACTGGGCGAATACCGAAGGCGTATAGCCCTTGGTGGTTGGCGGTTCGCCTACGGCAAGGCCCACTTCGCGGGCAGCCATGGCAAAGCGGGTTACGGAGTCCATCATCAGCAGCACGTCCATGCCCTTGTCGCGGAAGTATTCCGACACTGCCGTTGCCGCGTAGGCGGCGCGCATGCGCACAAGGGGCGACTGATCTGACGTGGCGATCACCAGCACAGAGCGGGCCATGCCCTCTGGGCCAAGGTCGCGCTCCATAAATTCCACAACTTCGCGCCCGCGTTCGCCAATGAGCGCGATCACGTTGACATCCGCGCGGGTATAACGGGCCATCATGCCCATGAGGGTGGATTTGCCCACGCCCGAGCCAGCCATGATGCCCACGCGCTGCCCCTTGCCAAGGGTGAGCAGGCTGTTGACCGAACGCACACCAACATCAAGAATATCAGTAATACGCGGGCGTTGCAGAGGGCTTGGCGGATCAGCATAGATAGGCACCAGTTCTGGATTCCAGAGCTTACGGGCCTCATCAAGCCATTGCGGCACAAAAGGACGCTGCTCTTCCTGCTGGCGGATGAAATCTTCTTTGGAGCTTTCTCCGGCGGGCAAGGGCGAAACATAGAGTTCCGCGCTTATGGGCGCGCCAGCATCCAGGGGCGTGCCAAAGGCGTCAAAAGCGCGCCCAAGCAAATCTGGCCCCACGGGAAATACCGGGGGTAAACTTGTATTGCGGATACGGCTGCCGGGACGAATGCCCCGCATATCGCCATAAGGCATGAACAGCAGGTTGCCTTCGCGAAAGCCCACCACTTCGGCGGCAATGCCGTCATCGCCCTCGTCGGGCAGCATGTGGCACACTGCGCCCAGGGGCGCGCGCAGGCCGCTGCCCTCAGCCACAAGGCCCACAACCTTGTTGACCTTGCCGTACAGGCGCACGGGCGTGCTTGTTTTGAGCAACTTTATGCAGGAATCTGGGTCGAGCTTCATGACTGACTATCCCGGCTGACCGTTGTCGGAACCGGGAAGAAAGCCCCCGCTGACAAAAACACTGGAGGAAGATTCAGGGTCATGATCCTTTTCCTCTTCCGGCAGGGGAAAAAGTTCATCCTCCAGTTCGGCAAGGCTGGGGTTGTCGTTGTGGGCAGCGCCCTCATCTGCGCCAACCTCTGCGCCAACCTCTGTGCCAGCATCCGAATCAGCATTTGCTGCATGCGCCGATTCTGGCTGCTCATGGGCGTCGTACTCCGGCAGATCGTCAGGCCCCGCATCGGATTGTTCCGCCAAGGCTGGCAAAGTTTCTGCCATGTGATCATCCACAGCGGCAACATCGGGTTGCGCAGACGCAGCCTCTGGCATGTCGTCAGCCGCCCCCACGCCGTCTGGGGCAGGTACGCCCTCTGGCGAAGAAGCATCGCTCATGGACTCGCCACCCTGACCGGCAAGGGAGGCCTGATCAGATGAGGGGTCTGCATGGTCAGAATCAGCTTCAGACAAGTAATCTTGCCCCTGGGCTGACAAAACATCCGGCGTGTTTTCCGGCAACTGGTCTTGCGACAATTGATCTTGCGCCAACTGATCTTGCGGCAATATTTCTTCCGGCTCAGCCGAGGGCAAAGCCTCTTCAACGGGGGCAGCCTCAGGCACAACTTGGGCAAGCCGTGCCGATTCGCGTTGCGCCGCAGCACTCACCTCTTCGCCCGTCTGTTCTTCTTCCGGGCGCGGGGGCAAGGTCAGGTACTCCAGAATACCGTTGACCATTTCGCGATAGTGCTCACGTAGATTCTCAACCGAGCCGCTGACGCTTTCTGCCACCAGGCCGCCCGCCTCCACTGAGGCATCGCCGTTGACGATCCACTGGCTCAGCTCAGGCACGCGTTCACGGGCAGCCCGAAACAGGTCGCTGACAGTATCCTCGTCATCAGGGTGAACCCGAATGGTGACGGTGGCGCGGTCTTCCAGCAATTGCAGAGAGCTGAAAACCAGACTCTGCAAAATGCGCTGATGCTCAGCCTGCAAAATCCAGCCTGTTCCGGCCTCCACTGCCACGCGGGCCAGTTCTGCCAGCTCTTCTCTCCAGGCTTCACCAAGGCCATGACGCTGCGCCTCAAGAGCGCGCAACAGGTTTGCAAGCATCTGGCCCACTTCAATGCGGAACTCTTTAAGCTCCTCCCCTGCCTGCTCCATGCCAGCCTGAAAGCCCTCGTTATGCGCATTACTGCGAATAAACTCGGCTTCTTCCCGCAGTTCGCGGGCTTTATCGCGCTCGGCCTGGGCCTCGGCAAGCTCGGCTTCCATCTGGGCCTTCATGCCCTGCGCCGCCCGCGTGAGCTGCTCAATGCGGGCCTTGGCTTCTGTTCCGGCTTCTTCCAGCACCTTTTGCCTTTCGGCATAGGCAGCGCCAAGGATTTCGCGCGCGCGTTCCTCGGCCCTGGCGCGCACCCTGGCAAGATAATCCTCTTGCTGCTGGTGCTGGGCGCGTTCACGGAGCAAGGGTTCCTGCATGGCGTCAAGCTGCTGAGGTGTTGCCTCGCGCTCGCCCATGAAGATGGTGCCCCATTTTTTGCGCAACTGGTCTGACGCCATGCCGGGTTCCGATGGTTACAGATTCTGCGGGCAACCGCTACACAAACACGTCGCCAGCGCCACGGCTGATGACCAGTTTGTTTTCGCCTTCAAGCCGCCGCACGATCTTGACGACATTCTGCTGGGCAGACTCCACATCCGAAAGCTTTGCTGGCCCCATGAATTCCAGTTCTTCGCGAATCATGTTGCCCGCGCGTTCCGACATGTTCTTGAAGAATTTTTCCTTGAGGTCGTCACTTGCGCCGCGCAGGGCCAGGGTGAGGTCTTCGTTAGAAATTTCCTTGAGCATTTCGCGTACGCCGCGGTCGTCAATATTCTTGCAGTCTTCAAAGACAAACATGAGGTTGCGGATATCTTCGGCCATTTGCGCGGAGTCTTCTTCGATTTCCGAAAGCACTTCTTCTTCGGTGGCACGATCCACAGCATTGAGGATTTCTGCCACAGACTGCACGCCGCCCACTTTTTTGCCTTCCTTGCCGCCCATGGCGATAAGCTGGCTGGTGAGCACCTTATCCACTTCCATAAGCATTTCTTCCGGCACGGCTTCAAGCCGCGCAAGGCGCATGAGCACCTCGGCGCGCACGCCAGCAGGAAGATTAGTCAATAAATTGGCGGCCTGATCCGGGTGCAGGTGACCAATGATAAGGGCCAGGGTTTGGGGATGTTCGTTGCGCAGAATCTGCGAAAGCAGCTTGGGGCTGACCGATTCCAGCTCGCGGAAGGGCGCGGGGCCGGTATCAAGGCTCAGTGAGTCCATAACGTACTTGGCGGTTTCTGGATCAAGATTCTTGACCAGCAGGCGCTTCAGCGTATCGCTGCCGCCTGTAATCATATCCACGCCTTCAACCAGCGATTCGTGGAAGTCGCGCAGCACATCTTCAACAACTTCACGCGGCACTGGCTCCAATTCCACAATGGCTCTGGAGATGTCGGCGATTTCCTGCCGGTCCATGCGCTTGAACACGTCAGCCGTGAATTTGTCGCCCATGGCGAGCAGCAGCACTGCCGTACGCTGTTTGCCGGTCAACTCCATCTCCACACTCCTTCACCGAGATCCGCACAGGCGGCTCGGGGTTGCTTATTCCTTGTCTGCAAGCCAGCGCTTGATAAGCCGCACGGCCTGGTCCATATGCTGCTCGGTAATGTGAAAGAGCCGCATTTTCAGTTCTTCAACGCGCTGGTTGCTTTCTTTTTGCGCCAGGCGCAAGGCCTTGAGCTGCGAAAGCGTAGAGCTGCTTTCCGTCAACTGACGGCTGGTTTCACTAGGCGGTAGCTTTTTCATCATTTTTCATCCAGCCGCGCACCAGCATAACCACCTGTTCCATATGATTATCGGAAAGGGTGAATATGTGCGACTTCAAGGCTTCAATATCTTTAAAGACGAGTTCCTCGTCATCTTCCGCCTCAATTTCATCGTCCGTTTTGGCGGCCTCTTCAAGGGCCTCATAAAGCGCCAACTGCTCCTCTGCGGCAGGCAGCCCCTCAAGCCCCTCGATCATTTCACCGGCTTCAACCTTGGGCCGGATAAGGGCCAGAACAACAGGCCGCACCACAAGCATGAGGAACAAAAAGGCCAGCAGCGCGTTGAGCAGCGGTTTGCCCAGGCGTTCGGCATAGTCCGCCAACATTTCGGCAAAATTGGGATCCTTGGGCGGCTCAGAATCCGTAAACGGAGCAGAGCTCACTTCCAGAGCATCGCCACGGGCCTTGTCCAGCCCCACGGCATTGGTAACGAGCTGACGCACACGCTCAAGGTCTTCCGCCTTGCGCGGCACAAACGTCCAAGCCCCGTTGGTCTTTTCATACGTCCCATCGATAAGGACTGCAACCGTCATGCGCTTTAAATCGCCCACATTGGATACGATTTGCTGCTCTTCCTTGTTAATTTCGTAGTTGGTGGTGCGTGTTTCGCGGCTACCGTTCTGCTGTGAAACCGAGCCGGTTATGCCATCGCCCCTAAAATTGGCGTCTGGCGAACCACCTTCAAGGTTAGAGCGCCCCTGATTGGTTTCTTCACTACGCTGCTCGCTGCGTACCGCGGTTTTTTCAGGGTCAAAAATCTCGCGCCGGATGGTGCGCTGGCTAAAATCCATATCCACGTTGACCTTGGCAATAACGCGACCGGGGCCAAACATGGGCTGCAACATTTCTTCAATGCGGCGCTCAAGGTTGCGCTGAACCTGCTGGCGGTGCTCCATCTGGGTGGTGCTTGCGCCCGCAAGGCTGTCTGATTCCGGCTGATACAGCACCTTGCCGCCGTTGTCTGAAATGGAAACGTGCGTCTTGTCCAGCCCTTCTACCGCCATAAGCATCATGTTAAGGATGGCGTTGATTTCTTTTTGGTCGGGCTTGAGATTGGGGCGCTTGAGCTTGAGGACAACAGAAGCAGAAGGCGACTGGCGCTCTTCTACAAACAGGCTGCGGTGCGGGATAACCAGGTGAACGCGCGCGCTTTCCACATTGGGGAACTCGCTGATAGTGCGTGCAAGTTCGCCCTGCAATGCGCGTGTGTAGTTAATTTTTTGCACAAAGTCGGTCTGACCAACCTTGACCTTGTCAAAGATTTCAAAACCAATGCCCTGCCCCACAAGACCACCTTCGCCCGCGATCTTGATGCGTTCATCGTACACAACTTCTTTAGGAACAAGAATGGTTTTTCCGTTGTCTGTGAGCTGGTACATGACCTTGTCGGCCTGGAGCGACTTGATGACAACGCTTGCGTCTTCGGCGCTGAGATTGGAATACAGCACCTTGTAATCGGGACGCGAGGCCCAGATGGAAAGGCCTATGGCTGCGGAGCCGATAAGCACAAATCCAGTCATAAGAGCCACACGCTGCATGACGCTCATTTTGGCCCAGACTGCCTTGATGGAATTGACAAGCTGCAAGAGAAAAGCCGGCATATGGTAGCTCCTGGTGCGAAGACGTGGCGTAATTCCGGCACTTTGACCGGGCATATGGCATGCCAAAGCAATTGCCATGCCACAATGTATCATACTGTAATAAAAGCATTTTTAAAAAAAGACTTACCTCTATTCAAATTTGTGACGCTCCCGCAAGAAACGCTGAATCCCCC
>QKDT01000368.1 GCA_003251995.1 Desulfovibrio desulfuricans | reverse complement strand
CTGCAAGCAGACCATGCTGTTGCGAATACGTCTATTGCTAGTGCTTTACCGGCATATACAAATCCAGAGGCATGTCTGGTGCCCAGTCCGCCGCATACATCTCGAAGCACGGCCTTTGCTCGTCTATCTTCCAGTCCTGCTGTCCGGCGGGCCACGTCTGATACATAAACATGTAACCGGCCCCAATGCTCGCTAGGTTGGGCACCGTACAGCGGGCGTAGGCACCAGCGGGGATTGTGACAGCTTCAACGCCCGCGGGTGCAGCGCCCTTTGGTGCCTCTGCGGCGGCCCAATAATCAAAATCCTGGGCATTTATCATTACGGATATGCCATATCCCTCGCCTTCCCCCACCTCCTGCATTTTGGGGCAAAAGGAATGCCACAGGGCACCGCAGTCCTCCTTGGCTTTTGCCATGGTGGTGCGAACCTTGATACCCAAAAGGTCTTTGCCCGGATAATCTATCACGCTCACTTCAAATTCGTTCATAAACGCTCCTTGTGAATGAATGTCGGTGTGTGAAGGCAGCATGATGCAGGTCAATAAAATATGCTCGACTTTTTTTGCGCTTCTGCCACCTTGAGCGGAGACGGTAAAAAGAGCGATCAACAGGGATAATTAAAATGGAAACACGTACCTACCAGCAACGCATAAGTCTTGTGTTGCGGCATATAGAAAAGCACCTTGACGCCCGCCCCGATCTTGAGGAACTGGCCCGTATCGCCTGTTTTTCTCCCTATCACTTCCACCGCATATTTTCGTCCATGGTGGGTGAAAGCGTGGCTGCTTATGTGCGCCGCCTGCTGCTGGAGCGAGCCGCCATGCAACTCGGGCATTCGCCGGAATCTGTCACGCAGATTGCCCTTGGGGCGGGCTATGACAGTGTGGATGCGTTTACGCGGGCTTTTCGGTCACATATGGGCATGCTGCCTTCTGAATACCGCCGCAAACAGGGACACCTGGAGGCTGCGCGCAAGCGAGACATGGAGGGTCCTCTCTTCTATCACGAAATGCCCCACCTTCCGCCTATGGAGGTGAGCTTTAAAGAAATTGCGCCGCGTCTGGTCGCTGCCATGCGGCATACCGGGCCATATACAGAAAGCGGCTCGGCATGGATGCACCTGTGGGATGTACTGACCGTACATGGTTTGCTTCCTGCTTCGCCAGTGGCTTTTGGCGTGAGCTACGATAACCCGGATATCACCGCGCCTGAAAAATGCCGTATGGATGCCTGCATAAGCTTGCCCGTTGGACTGGAAGAAACAAGCGTTCAACTGCAACCCTTACTTCAGCATGAAGAAATCTTTTTGCGGTATATCGGCGGTGAGCAAAAATACGCCTCTTTGCGTATCAAGGGGCCGTATTCTTTGCTCCATCCCGCCTACAGATCATTGTTTGGCATGTGGTTTCCACAGAGTGGTTACGAACCGTATCACGACCCTGGGTTTGAAATATACTGGAATTCTCCGCAGATAACGCCTGAATCAGACTTGCTTACAGAAATATGTATACCGCTCAGATAAGGAATGGGTGCCCGATCAGCCTGATATAAAGTGCGCGGCATCCAGAGCCCCGCAGTTTTGGCTTTGCTATGTAAAAAAATACAAAGAGTTATAAAAAAATATTTTTAATTACTTTTGCTGATAACCTTAACTGCATGTAAAAAATGTCGATAAACAAAATAGTTTCTCATTATCAAAATTTCTCACGGAGCACCCATGAGCCTTTTTAAAAATACAAAACTTCAAACAAAGCTGATCGCGAGTTTTGTCTTGTCCTCGTTGATTACCCTGATAGTAGGGGTATTCGCCGTTCTTGAACTGGGCAAGGTCAATGATGCCGACACTTTTCTTTATGAACGCGCCACAATCCCCATGGCCCACCTGCTGAAACTTTCCGTAGGGTTTCAGCGTATCCGCGTTAACATCGAGGGTATTGTTGGCGCATCTACAGCTCAGGAAATCGAGCGGCGTACCGCGCAGATAGATGCCTTGCGTAAAGAAATAGATGTCAGCTCACAGGCAGTTGAAAAAACTCTTATTTCAGATGAAGCGAGAAAGATTGTTGAAGAATACAAACACCACCGCGCCGATTTCAGAGTTATGACGGACAAGGTGATCAAGCTGAAATCCTCTGGTGATAATACCGGAGCAGAGGCCTATCTGGACACCGAAGGAAACAAGCTGGCCAATGTGTATCAGGATTCTATCAACCGTCTTGTGGCATCCAAGGAAGAGCAGGGGCACATTTTGTCCCGATCCAATGACGAACTGGCTAGTTTTTCTAGCAGGATGATTTTTGCGGCGATTGCCGTTGGGTTTATACTGTCTATCGGGCAGGGATTGCTGCTCATCCGTCAGGTCATGCGGCAACTAGGCGAAGACCCCGGCTATCTGGCAGAGGTTGCGGGCAAAATTGCCGACGGTGATTTGAATGTGACTTTTCGTCAGCAAAAAAAGCCGGGCGGCGTCTACCATGTATTGCAGAACATGGTAGGCACCATGAAGGACAAGATAACCGAGGCAGAGCAGAAAAGCGCCGAAGCTTCAGAACAGGCCCACAATGCCGAGATCGCCACACAAGAGGCGCATGCAGCCAAGGTTCAGGCCGAGCGCGCCAAGGCAGAAGGCATGCTCCAGGCTGCGCATCAGCTGGAAGGGGTGGTCGAGGTTGTTTCCACCGCTACAGAGCAGCTTTCTGCGCTGATAACGCAATCAAGCCGTGGGGCGGAGGAGCAATCGCGGCGAGTGGCGGTTACATCTTCCGCCATGGATGAAATGAACGCCACCGTTGGCGAAGTGGCGGAAAACGCCGCCAAGGCCTCCGAAACATCTGATACTGCGCGGGCCAAGGCTCAGGAAGGCGCGCAACTGGTCAGCAATGTGGTGAGCGACATCACCGAGGTGCAAAAGCAGTCGCTTGAGGTTAAGGCTGATATGGCCTCGCTCGGCAAACAGGCTGACGGTATCGGGCAGATCATGAGCGTTATTTCGGATATCGCTGATCAAACCAATCTACTGGCTCTGAACGCCGCCATTGAGGCCGCCCGCGCGGGCGATGCCGGGCGCGGTTTTGCCGTGGTGGCTGACGAAGTGCGCAAACTGGCAGAAAAGACCATGACCGCCACGCAAGAAGTGGGCGGAGTTATCCGCGGTATTCAGGAGGGAACCCGCAAAGGCATTGATGGCGTGGATCGGTCTGTGACCACCATTGAAAATGCCACACACCGGGCTTCGCTTTCTGGTGATGCGCTCAAGCAGATTGTCATCCTTGTGGAGCAGGCAAGCGACCAGGTGCGTTCCATCGCAGCTGCAAGCGAGCAGCAATCGGCATCCAGTGAAGAAATCAGCCATTCTGTGGAACAGGTATCAACCATTTCGGCAGAAACTGCGCAAGCCATGGGGCGGGCCAATCAGGCTATGGACGAAATGGCCCAACAGGCTCAGGTTCTGCGGCAGCTTATCCAGAAAATGAAGGAAGGCTAGCCCGGTACCTTTTTGTGGTCAGGGACTATGAGTGATAAAAGCAAAATAGAGAGCATGCATTGTATTGGTGCTTTGTAACGTGCATTGCTGGTGATCAGCCCGATTGGCAAGTATATGTGGGGGGAGATTCTGAGAAGGATCTTCCCCCCCGCTCTTTTTTTTGATGGGTTCATGGTTGCTGCGCCCTGGCTGAGGGCACATTGATGCTTGATCTGCTTTTGTCTTTTTGAAGTGTTGCAGTGCTGTTGCGGGTTGGTCACGTTCGAGTGCAAGTTGCCGCCCTGCGGGTTGCACGCATTGCGCCTTGCTGGCGGTTGAGTTATGATTTTACGCATCGAAAGTTAGCCTGGGCCGCAATCCTGCGCGAGGCGAGCTTTTGAGGTCATGTCTCGGAGGCTTTAACGTGCGGCGTTTTTATCAGGAAAGCTGGCAGGGCATACCCTTCACGTCCTTTTCACATATTTCGTTCTTTCATCTGGCGGAACCCAAGTTCTACGCAGTTTTTTATGAAGAGCTGTTTCGCCGCTACAAAAGCTGGGACGACTTGCCGTCTGTCTGGCGAGAGAACAAGCGCAAAGACGCAAAGTGGCTCATCGGGCAGTTGCGCACCAAGCTGGCGCAGGATCCCGCAGGGCGCACGGAACCAGTGCGCGTACTCTCCATTGGTAGCGGCGTTGGCTATATGGAAAGTATTTTGCTGGAAGAAATGCCCGAGCTTGAGGTACACGTCAACGAACCCAGTACCGTGGGCATGAAGTGGCTGAGGGAATACATCCCCAGCGACCGTATCTACATAGGGTTGCCACCCATGTGCCTGCCTTCTGATGTACAGTATGATATGATCTACCTTTCAACGGTAGACTACGGCATCCCCACGCGCGAATTCCAGCACCTGTTGTGGGAGCTGCGGGCGCAGCTTGCCCCTGGCGGGGAACTGGTGCTGCTTTCTGCATCGCTGCTGGAAGAAGATTCGTTTATAGGCAGCTTTGTGAATGCCATCAAAATCGGCATCAGAGCGGTGTTGCACTATCTGGGTATCCGTCGTCAGCAGTTTTGGGGCTGGCGGCGCACACAGGATGAATACCGCAACCTGTTCAAAGAGGCTGGCTTTACACGTGTGAAGGATGGCTGGCTTGAAGACGGGTTTGAAACATACTGGATTCGCGGTCAATAATACCGTGTATGGGTGCGTGCCCGCGTTTGGCGATAATGGCAACGCACGGCCCCTGGCGCGGAACTGATTTAGCTGGTTACTATTATTTTGAACGGCCCAAGGACACATGTCCTTGGGCCGTTTGTCATATGCCGTTTGGGCCTTGCTTCCATGCGGCATGACCGCTGCGAAGTATGGGCCGACAGTGATTATCCTGGTGGTGTTTCTCCAAATGCGCACAGAGTGCCGTAGCGCGCAAGCACGTTGCTGAGGCTGCCATCCAGAAGCATGGTCTTTTCATCCTGTCGGGCGCTGCTCTGATAAAAGCTGTTGTGTCGAATACAAGTCTGATCAATATCTTGCCCGCCGCCAGGATGGCACATGATTTCTACCAGCGGGCAAAGCTCCCTCTGGCGCTGCATGGCCTCAAGGGAAGCCGCCGCCCTGGCAGCCGAAAGGTTGCCGCCAGAAACAAGCCCGCACAAAAAATCGTTATGCGCGACATCCTCCCTGTTCAGCAGGGCAACTAATCCGCTGGACCAGTGCGCAAGCAGGGCACGCCGCGCGCATCCCACCGCGAACTGGCGCATGGGCAGGGGGGGCAGGTGCGCCGGTTCATTGGGAACGCGCACGTAGGCCGGGGAGTGCTCAAGGATAAGTTCTGCCATGATTCCGCGCAGGGCAGGAATTGTATGGACATGCAGATGTCCGTCCAGATGCAGGCCGCCCCTTTGTTGCATAGGCAAAAAACCGCAGGAGAAGGCGTCAATCTGCGCTTCAAATTCATGCCGGATGGCAGACAGTAGGGCCATTTTGCGGCTGGCTGTGCCAGTGGCAAGCCTATAGAGCATCTGCCCGAGCCCATGGCGAAAAATACCGTTTTCATCGACAAGTGGGCTGACCTCGTGGCTAGGGGCAGAGCAGTGCCCCTCAAGAATGTTGAGGTGCAGACATACGCGAACGTGCGGCATGACGGCGAGTTTTTGCAGGCTTGCAGCCGTGTGAGAGCCCCCCATGATGACAGAAACAGAGTTGAGCGGGCCATGCGCAAGACAGGCAAAGATATCCTCGCTGATGTGCCGGGTCAGGCCACAGTCGTCTGCATGGACAATAAAACGCATGCAGGGCCTTGCGTTGAGGGTGTTTTGCTGGGGCATGGTGTCAGGCGTCCGTTTTTTCGCTCTCAAGCGTTTCAGCAAGCAGGTAACGTGGTCTGCCCTTAAGCTCGATAAATGCATGGTGGATGTATGCCGAAAGAATGCAAAGGCCGGTAAGAATGGCGCTGCCTGTACACAAAATCAGCAAAATAACAGTGGTGAAACCTGAACGCGCCTGCCCGGTAGCATAGCTCCACAGGGCTTCACAGCCTACAAAAAAGGATAGGGTATAGAACAAAAGGGTGATTACGCCGATGACCAGCAGAGGTTTGCCACTAAATGAAACCATGGAGTCCACAGCAAGGGTGATCCTGCGGGCAAGACTCCATTTGCTGCATCCGCCGCAACGGGCACACGGCGTGAACAGAATTTCCTTGTGACGAAACCCCATCCATGAAGTCAGGCCACGATAAAATGTTTTGCGTTCTCCCAGGTTTTTCCAGGCATCAATGACCTTGCGGTCAAGAAGTTTGAAGTCTCCCGACCCTTTGAGGTCATACGACGTCAGCATTTGAAAAATGCGGTAAAACGAAACCGCACAGATACGGCTTAAAAAAGATTCTGCCTGGCGCTCCTGTTTGCGCACATCCACCACATCCACAGCACCGGTGCGCCACAGAGCCGTCATTTCTGGGATTAGCGAGGGCGGGTGCTGCATGTCGCTGTCCATGGTGATGACGGCATCGCCGCGCGCAGCATCTAGCCCCGCGGAAAGAGCGGCATCCTTGCCAAAATTTTTGCTGAATCGCAGACAGCGCAGGTGGGAATACTGCCCAGTTAGCGCGTGCATGGCTTGCCATGTGTTGTCTGTGGAGCCGTCGTCAACCAGCAGGATTTCGTAGTCAAGATCGGTTTCCGTTTTGAGCCGGGACAGAACCGTTACAAGTGCAGCCACAAACTTGTGCAGGTTCGCACCCTCGCAATACACCGGGGCAACAACAGAAAGGGTGCTTTGACGCATGCAATACCTCACTGTCTATCGTTATTAGGTGTAACGCCCCGCCGGGCAATAAACCAGCGGTCATTACTCCAGAGAATCGTTCCCTGCTGCGCAATTTGCTCCCGCTCGGATGGGGTGCCGCATAAAATCCATTGTGTGCCTGAGGCAAGCCATGCAGCGGCGAGCCCGTGTTTGTCGCGTATGTTGGTCAGTTCAAGCCAGCCCGCCGCACCCAGGGCATCCTGGCTGTAGAGGTAGGAGGAGCCATCTTTGAACGCATACGCTAAAGGCCTATACAGGCGGTAGCGCACCGCCATGGCATCTGGTTCTGCAAAAATGGGGGTGTCTTGCGGCACAATTCTCTGCACTGCTTGCAGCGCTTCGGCGTACTCGGACCCTTTGCGCAGGCGCTGTTGCACCTTGGCTGGCTGTGGCAAATCAAGCGCGTGCCTGAAACCAAACCGCGCGCCGCAAGCCCAACGGCCTTGGTCAAAAACAAGCACTGTGGCAACGGTGGCAACAGCAATAAGGCCAGCAATCTTGGGCGCGCGCTGCCAAAAGCAGGCAAAGCCGCAAACAATCATGAGCCAGCATAGAAAAACCGCAAACCGG
>QKDT01000267.1 GCA_003251995.1 Desulfovibrio desulfuricans | reverse complement strand
AGTACCCTTGTATAGCGCGCAACCCTGCGCGCCTATCTGAAAAGCCCTGTCGATTTTTGTCGGCAGGGCTTTTTTAAGGCCATTAAAATAGAGTAAAAATCATTGTCTTTTGAAGAGCCATTGCATACAACGGGCTGAGCTATTGCATTGCCCTGCGAACGGTTTACCCTCTCCTATTGGAAGGCGCGCCGCCGCTAACGGTGCGCATTTAAGCGGGAGAATTTTCATGCTCAAAAAATTTGTGATTCTTCTTTTTGTCATGCTCCTGGCGGTGCCCGCGCTGGCTGATGAGGTAAGTACCAAATACATTACCGCCGACCTGCCCGACAACTGGAAGGCCGTTATGGCTCCTACGGAAAACCAGGGAACCACCACGGTCATTTTTTCCAATGCCGCCGGAAACTCCACTGTCGGCTTTGTTACCGGCCCCAGCGGCGGTACGGACGCCAAGACTGTTGCTGAGATGTTTGCCAGCCAGTTTAAGTCGCCCAAACCCCCGGTGGAAAGAAGCGGACAATACACGTTTGCCTTTACCCAGCAGCAAACCCCCTGTCAGGCCTGGGTAGCTACGGCTGGCGACATCTTTATGGTCACTACCATCACTGGCGACCGTAAACTTGGCTTGGCTTTTATAAAAAGGCATGTGAAAAGCACAGAATACAATAACCTGCTGCCCAAATAAGCGGCATTTTGTTGTAGATTTTGCGGATTTAAAAGATCAGGGGCTGTCGGTAATGCCAACAGCCCCTGATTTGTTGCAGATACCCCAACCCCCAAGTTCTGGTTCAGGCGGGGTCGCATCCCTGCCCGCAACCATTCCATATCCTTTTCAGCCGGTTCACCACTGTATCCGAATACATGTCGTTATGGCGGTCAGCCGCTGACAGATTGTCCAGCAACTCCTTGCTGCGGCGCAGGGCCAATTGTATTGGCGCGTAGGCGGGGTCTTCCTCCAGCACCACATTATAGCCGTCCATATCCTTGATGCGGTAGCGCAGCGGCACATTCCACTTGCGCACGCACATATTATACAAAAAATAATTCAGCAAAAACATGCCCATACCGCCAGATTCATCTTTAAAAAGGCGCGCATGTTCGCTGCTTTTGTTCAGCTCGGTATCTTCATACTCCGAATTATCAAAACAGCCGCAGTGTTCAAAGAACCCGCGCACATCGTAGCAGTATTGTTTTATGCCCGCACAGGCCAAACGCGCGCCATAATCGCCGTCATCGGCCCCATACAGTCCGTAATCCTCGCTCCAGTAGCCAATGAGGAGCGAAACTTCCCTTGGAATGACCGTTGCGCCCCCCGGCACATTGCCCGTACAGATGCCAAGAATGCCATCTGGGGTGCGCTGCGTACCGGGATCACCCGTCAGCTTTGCCTCATCAAAAACTGGCCCAATCACAGACATGGGGTCGCCATGCGCCCACAGCCGAAACAGATTTTCAAGCCAGAGGGGCGTTACGGCAGCCATGTCGTTGTCGAGCTTCATGTAATACGGGGCGTCCACGGCGCGCCAGCCAATATTGCATGCACACGAAATACCCATATTGCGGGGCAATAAAAAGAGATTGTCTATGATCCCGTCTTCCCGCAGCTCCACCAGCCGCTGACGTAGATCAGGCTGGCTGCCGTTGTCCACCACCGTGACGGCAAAAGAAATGCCGGGCGCGGTTTTTCGCAGTGCCAGCAGTGTTTTTTGCGTGAGATGGTACCTGTTGAACACAGGTATGGTGATGTTTACAAGCGGGCCGTTCATCAGGGATCTCCTGCCCAGGCCTGAGCCTTAAAATAAACTGACGGATTTTGCGCAATAACAGCTAAAAACAGAGCCGCTTGCGAGCAAAAATAGCCCGCAAGCGGCTCTGTTGGCAAGCATATGCCATGCAGGCTTGAATCTTCCTAAAGGACTTCTTCTGCCAACCAGCGGCGCATAAAGGCCAGCCCAGCAGCACGCGCCTGAGCGCCAAGCCTGTTGGCGTCCTCGCGGATAACGCGGGTATCAAAGCCATTGACGGCAAGTTCGCAGCAGTGGCCCACAAGCCAGGTTTCCATGAGGGCCGCGTCCATTTCTGCATGGAATTGCAGGGCAAGCTGCCCCGGCCCAGGCCGGAATGCCTGATGCGGCGTGATGGAAGAACAGGCTAGCAGATCGCAGCCCCGGGGCAAGTCAAACGTGTCGCCGTGCCAGTGCAGCACGGGCGCGCTTGCCAGTTCTGCCAGAGGGCCGCTCAGGCCCGCGGGGGTAAGTTCAACCTGCCCCCAGCCAATTTCCTTGGCGGTTCCGGGATAAACGTCCGCATCAAGAGCGCTTGCCATAAGCTGTGCGCCAAGGCAGATGCCAAGCAAAGGGCGACCAGAGGCAAGGCGGCTCGCCACAAGCACCTTTTCGTCTGCCAAAAAAGGATAAAGGTCTTCCTGATACACGCCAATGGGCCCACCTAGAACAACGGCAAGATCCGCGTCCTTCCACACTTCCGGCTCCAGAGGCACAACCCCTGCCTGCACATAGCTGATGGCAAAGCCAGCCTCTTCTAACGGCTGTACAAATATGCCCAGATTTTCAAAAGCCACATGCTGAATGGCAACACAACGCTTCATAGTTTCTCCCGATGCTGAAATGCCTTGCACACAGGCTGCCGCAACCATATTCACGGCAAGTTAAACCTGCGCCCGCCACTCTGGCGGGTATACTGAACGCCAAGGGGGGAAGCTGTACGCGCCCAGGAAACCAAATTTGAGCATTGCGATCTGTACAAGCGCACGCTTAGCACAGAAACCGTGCCCAAGACCGCTCAAGCCACGCAAATCAGCGTGACCAGCGCAGAGCCGACGGCGTCTGCCCGCGCAATTTCCAGAGCAGATGCAATACGAATCTGCCTTGGCAAACTACACTGCTGGCCCAGTCGGTCATTTTTCCATCACACATGTTACGCAGCTTGGCGTAGAAGCGCAAGAATGCCAGGAGGACACCTGGCAAAAATATCTTGCTACAAATTTATTTTTCTTGTTACTAAAAGGTCAGCCACGTCATGACACTGCGGCCCACACCTTAACCAACAGGAACCTTCTATGTGGAAAATTTGCTGCGCCAGCCTTGCACTGCTGCTCATGTGGGGCACTCAGGCCCAAGCCCATTTCGGCATGGTTATTCCCTCCACCCCCACGGTTGCCGACAAAAAAGATGCCAATGTGCAATTGGAAATTTCTTTTACCCACCCCATGGAAATGCAGGGTATGGATATGGCTGCCCCTGCGGCGGTCACAGTCACCCATGACGGCAAAACCGAAGATATCAAGGCCACTCTCAAGCCCGCCACCATGCTGGGGCACAAGGCATGGCAAACCACCTATGGCATCAAAAGACCTGGCGTGTATCAGTTTGCCGTGGAACCTGCCCCCTATTTTGAACCGGCTGAAGACAAGTTTATCATCCACTACACCAAGACGGTTGTAGCCGCATTTGGCGAAGAGGACGGCTGGGATGCCCCCCTTGGCCTGAAAACGGAAATCGTGCCGCTCACCCGCCCCTTTGCCAACTACACGGGCAATGTATTTCGCGGTCGCGTGCTGCTTGACGGCAAACCCGTTGCAGGTGCGGATGTGGAAGTGGAAAGTTACAATAAGGGCAAGACACACACCGCCCCCAACGATTTTTATGTCACCCAGGTCGTAAAAACCGATGAAAACGGCGTCTTTTCCTACGGCATCCCCTGGGCGGGATGGTGGGGCTTTGCAGCCCTTAACACCTCCGCCGACAAACTCGAATACAAGGGCGAAGCCAAGGAAGTGGAACTGGGCGCGGTCATGTGGGTGAACTTTGCCGCACCAAAAACCAAGTAATACTGCTCCCATTGAGGTTGCGGCAGGCCGGGCCGAAATTTGCCCCTTTCGGTTCGGCCTCTCCAATGCTCATATCATGCCCATGCAAGTAAAGGACTGACCATGCATATTGCCGAAGGCGTTCTTTCCCCTGCCGTGCTTGCCACGGGATACGCGCTCACTGCCGCCGGAACGGCCCTGGGTCTGAAAAAACTCGACTATGACCGGCTTATGACTGTAGCTATTCTTGCCGCAGCTTTTTTTGTCGGTTCGCTTATCCATGTGCCCATCGGCATCACCAGTGCCCACCTTATCCTCAACGGCCTTCTGGGTGTAATGCTCGGGTGGGCGGCTTTTCCCGCTATTTTGGCTGCGCTGGCGCTACAGGCGCTTTTGTTCCAGTTTGGCGGCCTTGTGGTGCTGGGCGTCAACACCTTTACCATGGCATTTTCTGGTGTTGCGGCTGGGTATGTGTTTCGCGGTCTGTGCCGAATTTGGCCCAGCCCAACAGGGCAAAAAATTGCCGCCTTCTGCGGCGGCGCGCTGGGCGTGATGGGCGCGGGCCTGCTTACGGCAGTAGCTCTGGCCTCCAGTGACGAAGGCTTTGCCACAGCCGCGCGGCTGCTGTTTTTGGCGCATTTGCCCATTATGCTTGCAGAGGGGCTTATTACCATGCTCACTGTGGGCTTTATTGCCCGGGTGCGGCCTGAAATGCTGCGTCTGAGCGCGGCCTGAGCCATAAGGAACTTTCATGCTTGCCATATTTTTACGCAAAGCGGCAACAGCAACATTGCCTGCACTGTTCCCCACTCTGATTTTGCTGCTCACACTGGCGATGCCCCAAGCCGCCCAGGCCCATCGGGTTAATATTTTTGCCTGGACTGAAGGGGATCAGGTCATAGCCGAATGCGGCTTCAACGGCGGCAACAAGGTCAAACAGGGGCAGATTGTCGTTTATGATGCTGCCACTGGCGCAAAACTGATTGAAGGCCGCACCGACGATAAGGGCGTTTACCGCTTTGCTGTTCCCACTGAGGGCAAGGCCCATGGCTTGCGCATTGTTGTTAAAGCGGGCGAAGGGCATCAGAATGAATGGATGATGGACGCCGCCGAGCTTGCCACCACGCAGGCGCCCGCTGCCCCTGCCAGCGCAGCAAACGCAAAAGACGCGGCGGCTCCGGTTACGGCGGCCCCCACTGCGGCGCAAAAGATTTCTTCGACCACAAATGCAGACCCCACGGCAACCCCCGGAGCAATTGGCGCGGCAGCGCCTGCCACAAGCGCTGTCAGCGTCAGCTCCGCGGAGTTGCAAAACATTGTCAACGCGGCGCTGGACGTCAAACTTGGCCCCATCCGTCGGGAACTCGCCGAGATGCGCGTCTCGCGCCCCGGCTTTTCTGAAATCTTCGGCGGTATCGGCTGGCTGGTGGGTTTGGCTGGCATTGCCCTTTACTTCAAGGGACGTCGGGGGTAAAGGCTGGGAGTGTTTGACCAGCCCTTTGTTCGCCCTTCGCTTATACAGCGTATTGACCCCCGCGTTCGCATGGCGTTTGCAGGGGGTCTTGCGCTATGCATATCCCTGCTGCACAGCCTGACGGCATGCGGCATGGCCCTGGCTCTGGGCGCTGCCCTGCTGGCAGCGGCTAACCCGCCAGTGCGCGCCCTGCTCCAACGCCTGGGAACCATCAATATCTTTGTTCTTTTTTTGTGGTGCGTTACTCCGCTGACCACACCGGGAACCCCGCTGGCACAATGGGGATTTTTTACCGTCAGCGCCCAGGGAGTTCACCTTGCGCTGCTGGTCAGCATCAAGTCCAACGCCATAGCCTGCGTTTTTCTGGCCCTGGTAGCCACCATGAACGCCCCCACTGCCGGACACGCCCTGGAACGGTTGCACTGCCCGCCCAAACTTGTGTTTCTGTTTTTGTTCACAGCCAGATATATCCACGTTATCGCTCAGGAATGGCAAACCCTGCTCGTTGCGGCCCGCTTGCGCGGCTTTTGCCCACGCACCAACATGCACACCTACCGCACCCTGGCATCCCTGCTGGGCCTTTTGCTGGTGCGCAGCTACGAGCGGTCGCTGCGGGTACGCGAGGCCATGGTACTGCGGGGGTTTTCCGGTCATTTCAGATCAGTAACGGTGTTTAACGCGCAAAAGGGCGACGGCCTTTTTGCCTTGGGCCTGCTGCTTTGCATGGCGGGCATAATTGCGGTTGAATGCCTGGGAGGCCTCAATGCCTGACCATCATAACGACGCAGCCATTTTCAGCCTCAAATCCGTCTGCTTTGCCTACGGTCATGGGCGCTCCCCCCGCACAGTGCTGTGCGATGTGGATTTTTCGCTGCATCCTGGTCAGCGTATAGGCCTTTACGGCCCCAACGGCAGTGGCAAAACTACGCTTTTTCGATGTATTACCGGGTTGGCGCGCCCGCAGTCAGGCCAGGTGCTGTTCCACAACACCCCTTTGAATGACGAAAAAGACTTCTACGACCTGCGCTGCAAGGTGGGTTTTGTGCTGCAACACGCAGAAGACCAACTGTTTTTTCCCACCGTACTTGAGGATGTGGCCTTTGGCCCCCTGAACCTCGGCCTGTCTGCTGACGATGCCAGGGACTGCGCCCTGGACACCCTGCGCAGCCTTGGCCTTGCAGGTTTTGAAAACCGACTTACCCACCGCCTCTCGGGCGGCGAAAAAAAGCTTGTATCACTGGCTGCGGTCATGGCTATGAAACCTGAGGCTTTGCTGCTGGACGAACCCACAAACGGTCTAGATAACGAGGCCCGCCAGCGCATTATCGACATATTGTGCAGCCTCGATACTGCGCGCATAACCATCTCTCATGACTGGGATTTTCTTGCTCAAACATCCACCCAGTACCTTACCATAGCCAACAACCGCCTGAGCGCCTGCGCCCCCTCGTTTGCCCACGCCCATATGCATGCGCACCCGCTTGGCAACGAGCCGCACGAGCACTAGCCCCAAGGCTGCGACAACGTAGTATTCTTTGTTGTTGCCAGGGCCCATCGTCATAAATACCGCCCAAGCCCCCACCATAATTTCCTCATTTTCCCTATTTTTCCCTACCGTTGGCATGAGGCTGACACGTGCGTGAACTCAGCCCAAGGCGAAAACACAGAATTTTCGCTTAATATTTGTTTACGGATAAAATCCTAGTAGCATTCTTTCTCAAACAGTAGTAGTGTCGCGCTGCAATTGAAACTAGACATCAGTTATTCTTTTTTTGGCACTATTTCTGGATTTCCTAGGGATTGCTATGCACGAAATGCCTTCTTTTTCCCTACCAACGTTTATCCAGACCGACAGCAATGATGCAGTGTGGGAATGGCACGTTCCCGCCGACCATCTGCATATCAGCCTCGGAGCAAGACGGATACTTGGCTTTGAAGCAAATACCCCTAGCAGTATGGCGGCATTTCTTGCGACATGTCATGAGGATAAAAAGGATCTGATCAGGCAGTCTTTGCAAACATTTCAAGAAGGCCACATCGGCGCGCATGTGGAAGTGTGCTTTCCCATCAACGGCCTGGTTGCGCGCACCCAGATTGTCACGCTTGCGCGCAACAGTAAGGGG
>QKDT01000044.1 GCA_003251995.1 Desulfovibrio desulfuricans | reverse complement strand
AGGTTTTCTTCCTCAAGGCGGCGCAGGCATTCCGCATCGCGGGCAACAAGTTTGCCCTCGCCGTGGCGCACAGGCATGGAAAGCAGGGGCAGATTTTTGGTGAACACACAGGGGCTTGCAGGGTTGGGCAGCAGGTGAACCCAGCGGTCTTCAAAGCGGGCGGAATCATTGTTGCCCAGCGAAACCTGGCGTTCAAAGTTCTGTCCGCCAAGGGCAGGCAGCACGCCCAGCTTTACCAGAAGCTGAAAGCCGTTGCAGATGCCCAGAATCAGCTTGCCCTCATCCAAAAACTCGCGCAAACTTTGCAGCAGGGCTGCGCCCGCGTCGTCTTTGAGGTAACGCCAGCGCATAGCTGCAGCCTGAGCCGCGCCGAGATCGTCGCCATCCAGAAACCCGCCGGGAAAAATCAAAAAGTGATAGTCGGCAAGGCGAACCTTAGCCGCCACCAGATCGGAAAAGTGTACCACATCTGCCTTGTCGGCGCCAGCCAGACGGGCCGTGTGGGCTGTTTCCATGTGAGAATTTGTACCGTAGCCGGTGATGACCAGTGTGTTGACCGTACCCATGCGGGGGAAGCCTCCTTGGCTTTGCAACGCAGATAATTCCGACCATGCCATCGGCGTGGCCCGGACGTGCTTTTGCCTTGGAAACCCTGCTTGCCCCGCACCGGGCATGAGTTATGCCCAAGGTACGCGGGCCGCCTGAGGTGGGCACGCACGCTGAAAAGGGAATAACACATTACTTAGCTTGTTTTACTTAGTCAATGCTAGCCAAAAAATTCAATTTGGGTTAAGACTGTTTGGTTGTACTATTCAACATACCCAAGTACAGGTGGAAGTGCATGAAAACTAAATACATTTTTGTGACGGGCGGCGTTTTGTCGTCGTTGGGCAAGGGCCTCGCGGCCGCGTCGCTGGGCGCGCTGCTGCAAACGCGCGGGCTGACGGTAACCATCCAGAAGCTTGATCCCTACATCAATGTTGACCCCGGCACCATGAACCCGTTCCAGCACGGCGAAGTATTTGTTACTGACGACGGCGCGGAAACGGATCTGGATCTCGGACACTACGAACGGTATCTCAACGTTCCCATGTCGCGGAAGAACAACACAACTTCCGGCGCCATCTACAACCATGTTATCGCCAAAGAACGTCACGGCGATTACCTGGGTGCCACAGTGCAGGTGATTCCGCACATCACCGATGAAATCAAGAGCGTGGTGCTTTCCCTTTCTGAAGGCGAAGACGCGCCTGATGTCGCCATTATCGAAATCGGCGGCACGGTGGGCGATATCGAAGGCTTGCCCTTCCTTGAAGCCATCCGTCAGCTCAAATCCGACCTCGGACGCGACAACTGCCTGAACATCCATCTTACCCTGGTTCCTTATCTGCGCAGCGCCGGTGAGCACAAGACCAAGCCCACCCAGCACAGCGTCAAGGAGCTGCTCTCCATCGGCATTCAGCCCGACATTATCCTGTGCCGTTGCGAGCAGAGCATCCCCGAAGAACTGCGCCGCAAGATCGCCCTGTTCTGCAACGTGGATCAGGACGCCGTGTTCTCCTCGGTGGACGTCAACAATATTTATGAAGTGCCGCTCAAGTTCTATGAGGAAGGCTTTGACCAGAAGGTGGCCATAATGCTGCGCCTGCCCGCGCGCAATGCCCACCTTGAGGCCTGGGAAAAGCTGGTGAGCGACTGCGCCAACCCCAAGGGCAAGGTTACCATTGCCATTGTGGGCAAGTATGTTGACCTTAAAGAAGCCTACAAGAGCCTGCACGAGGCCCTTATTCACGGCGGCGTTGCCAACCGTGTTGAAGTTGAGCTGCGTTACGTCAATTCTGAGAATGTGGACGAAAGCAACTGCGCAGAGTCCTTCAAGGGCTGTCATGGCATTCTTGTGCCCGGCGGCTTTGGCTACCGAGGTGTGGAAGGCAAGATTGCCGCCATCCGCTATGCGCGTGAAAACAACATTCCCTTCTTCGGTATCTGCCTTGGCATGCAGTGCGCCGTTATTGAGTTTGCCCGCCACGTGGCAAGCCTTGACGATGCCAACTCTGAAGAATTCAACCCCCTTTCCGACCACAAGGTTATCTACCTTATGACCGAGTGGTTCGACTTCCGCACCATGAACGTTGAAAAACGCGACGCGGGCAGCGACAAGGGCGGCACCATGCGCCTTGGCTCCTACCCCTGCAAGGTGCAGCCCGAAACCAAGGCCTTTGCAGCCTACAAGAAGGGTATGGTTGATGAACGTCACCGTCATCGCTACGAGTTCAACAACGCCTTCAAGGATATGCTTGGCGAAAAGGGCATGATCTTCAGCGGCACCGCCCCTGACGATTCGCTTGTGGAAATCATTGAGCTTAAGAACCACCCCTGGTTCCTTGGCTGCCAGTTCCACCCCGAATTCAAGTCGCGCCCCATGAGCGCGCATCCGCTGTTCCGTGAATTTATCGGTGCGGCAAAAAAGTTTGCCAAGGTTTAGCCGGGCAGCTTTAGCAACTGCGAGGCTTACTGACTTTTACTAAGCTTGGGTATCGCAAAATCGCGCAAAAAGGGGAGGGCTGTGCCTTCCCCTTTTTTGTGTGCCCAGTTTTTTGTAAAGGTAAAAATACAGCGTCAAACCTTGCTTTTTGAGGGCATACCAGTCTCGGCGCAAGCTGGGCAGCCGCAAACTTGATCTTGCAACTGTTGGCTATTGCATAATTTTTGCAGATGTGGCACACTACTTGTAAACAGATGAATCTATAGTTTGATGGCACGTTAAGGCAAAAGAGTACACATGGCACTGGAACTACGGCAGCAACTTAAGCTGTCACAGCAACTGGTAATGACCCCGCAATTGCAGCAGGCAATCAAGCTGTTGCAGCTCTCGCGCGTGGAACTTCTGGAAACTGTACAGCAGGAGCTGCTTGAAAATCCCTTTCTCGAAGAATCTTCGATAGCTGATGACCTCCCCACGGAGCAGCACGACGAAAATCGTGAAGCGCCCAAGGAGGAGGTCTATGATCGGGAACTGGCAAAAGATGCTGACTGGGAGGATTATCTCGGTGAGTTTGCCAGCACGCCCCGGCTTTCGCAGTCGCGTGAATTTGAGCTTGCCGAAGAAATTTCTCCCCTTGAAGCCCGTTATGCGGCTAAGCCCACCCTTGAGGGGCATCTGTTCTGGCAGTTGCGCCTTTCTTCGCTGACAGAAGAGCAAAAGGCCATAGGCGAGGTTATCATTGGCAACCTCTCGTCTGCCGGGTATTTGCAGGCCAGCATTGAAGAAGTGGCTGCAATGGCTCAGGTTGCGCCCGAGGCCGTATTGCCTGTGCTTGAAAAGGTGCAGCTTTTTGACCCCATTGGCGTTGCCGCGCGCGATGCCCGCGAATGCCTGATGGTGCAGATCAGAAGCCTGAACTACGCCCGCGATCCCATCCTTGTGGAATTGGTCGAATCGCATCTTGAAGACCTTGAGGCCAAGCGCTACAAGCCCCTGCTGCGCAAATTCAAGCTCGATATGGAAGAGCTCAAGGAATATCTGGATATCATCCAGAGCCTTGATCCATTGCCCGGCGCCAGCTTTGGCGGCGGCGAGCCCACCTACGTGAGCCCCGATGTCTTTGTTTACAAGATGGGCGACGAATTTGTGATTTTGCTCAATGATGACGGTCTGCCCCAGTTGCAGCTTTCTTCCATGAGCCAGATGGACATTGGCGGTTCGGATAAAGAAAAAGACTACTGCTCCGAAAAAATCCGCTCTGCCTCGTGGCTCATCAAGAGCCTGTATCAGCGCCAGCGCACCCTTTATAAGGTTATGGAAAGCATTGTGCGCCATCAGCAGCCGTTTTTTGAAGACGGTGTTACCAAGCTTGCGCCGCTTATTCTCAAAGATATTGCCGATGACATCAGCATGCACGAATCAACGGTAAGCCGCATAACCACCAATAAATATGTGGCAACGCCGCACGGCATCTTTGAGCTGAAGTCTTTCTTTAACAGCGGCCTTGAACTTGACGACGGCAGCCAGGTTGGCTCCGAAAGCGTCAAGGCTCTGATCAAGAAATTCATCTCTGAGGAAGACACTCGATGTCCCCTCAGCGATGAGCGTATCGGCGAAATGCTCAAGGAGCGTCTCAAGGTCAATATCGCGCGGCGCACGGTGGCAAAATACCGCACGGCGCTTGATATCCCCTCGTCATCAAGGCGCAAAGAGCATTTCTGATTCTCCGCCGAGTGGCACCATACCCGGGAGGAACTTATGAACATCTCATTTGCATTCAAGAACTTTGAAGCCTCCGAACATCTGAAGAAGTACGCCCGTCGCCGCATGGAAAAGCTGGGACGGTTTTTTGGCAAGGCCTCTGGCCTTGAAGTTGCCGTTGTTCTGACCGTTGACAAGTTTCGGCATCGCTGCGAAGTGACCGTGACTGGCGAAGGCCTGCACATCAACGCCACGGAACAGACCACAGATATGTATGCCGCCATTGACCTTGTGACAGACAAGGTTGAATCGCAGATCAAGCGCCAGGTGGCCCGTGTAAAGGCCCAGCGGCGTCAGGCCCGCAATACCGATGTGGATGTGTTTACTTACAACCTCGATGCCGAGGCCGACGTGCAGCAGCCCGTGGACGGCACCGACCGCCTTGCCACCAAGCCCCTGCACCTGGATGAAGCGCTTATGCAGCTTGATTCTATCGGCAGCGAGTTTCTGGTATTCTTTAACGCAGAAAACAACCGCATCAATGTTGTGTACCGCACCAAGACCAGCGGTTACGCCCTCATTGACCCAGTGTTGTAAGCGCACATAATTGAGGGGGCGGGCTGGCAACGGCTCGCCCCCGTTTTGCAGAACAACACCATTTGCCGCGCAATGACCCGCTACCGGGTTTGAGCGCGGCGCGGATTTGGCAACGTCCGTCAGAAGCCTGTGGCGCAACACCCCGGCTGCAAACGGCAATCTGACCCTTACGAGGCGAATGTCATGAAGGTTTCTGCGAAAGTGCCCCCCAAAAGTTCACCCAAGGCGGAGAATACCCCTGCTGGTGCGCCTGTTTCCTGTGTAAATCCACAGGTGTGTATAGTCACGGGCCTTTCGGGCGCGGGTAAAAGCACCGCGCTCAAGGTTTTTGAAGACATGGGGCACTTTGTGGTTGATGGGCTGCCTGTGGGCCTGGTGATGGAAATGGTGGACATGATGTCGCGCCCCTCCATGAGCCACTTTAAGGGTATTGCTCTGGGTATGGATTTGCGCCAGAGCAACTTTGTGGACGACATCAATGAATGCTTGAGTATGCTTGCGGGCAAAGATATCCGCCCCATGCTGCTTTTTCTTGAGGCCAACACCCCAGAGCTTATACGCCGTTATGCCGCAACCCGCCGCCCGCACCCCCTGGAGCGCGAGGGCATGGGCCTGGAGGCGGCCTTGCTTGCAGAGCGCAGCAGCCTGCGCCCACTGCGAGAAATGGCTGATCTGGTCATCGACACCTCGCGTTTTTCCATACACGACCTGCGCCGCGCCATCCAGAAGCGCTGGAGCGGCAACAAGGGCAAGTTGCGGGCCATCAGGGTAAACGTGATTTCTTTTGGCTTTAAGTATGGCGTTCCCCGCGAGGCGGATCTGGTTTTTGACCTGCGCTTTTTGGCAAACCCCTATTTTATTGAAGAATTGCGCCCCATGAGCGGCAAGGACAAGCCCGTTTCAGACTTTGTTTTTAATTCGCCCCATGCCCGAGAATATCGCGACAAACTGGTTGATTTGCTGTTTTTTATGTTGCCGCTTATGGAGGCCGAGGGCCGCTACCGCATAACCGTGGCAGTGGGCTGTACTGGTGGTCGCCATCGCTCTGTGGCAATGGCAGAAGAAATTTTGCAGGCGCTGCGCCAGGCTGATTATCCGGCTTTTCTGGAACATCGGCATCTTGAACTTGGCTAAAAAAGCTGGCACGTTCTGGTACGTGAGGTTGTCATGACGGACGAAAACAAGAAGACCCAGGTTGGAATCATTCTGGTTTCGCATGCCGACTATGGTTCGGCTATGCTGCGCACCGCTGAATTCATACTCGGACAGCAGAGCGATTGCAGCTCTATCAGCGTTGATGTGGCGCACGAAGTTTCTGAAACAGTTCGGCGCCTTACGGACGCAACCCAGCGGCTCGACAAGGGCGCTGGCGTCATTATCCTTACGGATATGTTTGGTGGCACGCCCACCAATCTTGCGCTTTCGCTGTTGGCAACCCACAAGGTAGAAGTGGTTACCGGCGTGAACCTGCCCATGTTGCTCAAGGTCTTTACCTCGCGCGATAAAGAGCTGGAAGAACTGGCCCGTATAGCTGGTGAAGCTGGCGCAAAGGGCATTGTGGTTGCGGGCAGCATGCTGCGCAACAAAGCCCGTGATAAAGCCGATTAGTATGTGGTTTCGCGTGGACAATCGCCTGGTTCACGGCCAGGTAATCGAAGCCTGGTTGCCCTACACAGGGGCGCGACATCTGGTAGTAGCCAACGACGAGCTGGCGGCAGACTCAATGCGGCAGCAGATAATTGAACTGGCGGTGCCGCACCGCGTAATGACGCACTTTATCAGTGTAAAAGAGCTGGCAGCCACGCTCAATTCTTGCGGCGACGACTGTTTTGTTCTTTTTGCCAATTGCCAGGATGCGCGCCGCGCGTGCGATGCCGGTATTCTCATGCAGGTGCTGAACATGGGCAATCTGCATTACGCACCAGACAAACTACAGGTGCTGCCGCATGTGGCGCTCTCTGCGCAGGACAGGGAAGACCTGCACGTTATACAAAATCATCTTGTGCAGCTTGATTTTCGCTGTGTCCCCACAGAAACTGTTCGAGGCCCCAATGATCAACTTTTCTGATATATTCACTGCTGGGGCTACCTACGCTTTTTTTTTGCCCTGGCTGGCGCTGCGCGTTCCACCTGCATCGTCGGCCTCATAGACCGCCCCATCTGCCTGGCGCTGTTTGCCGGTTCCTTTACCGGCGACTGGTCGCTGGCGCTCCCCCTTGGCATTATCATCGAATTGCTCTGGCTTGATGCGCTGGAGCTTGGCAGCGTTGTGCCCCCGTATGGCAGCCTGAGCTTTTTGCTGGTCTTTCCCTTGTGCAGAACGTTTGGGCTGGATCAGCCCGGCATGGCTATGCTGCCGCTGATTCTTTCCATGATGGCGGCCTATACGGCTAGCTGGTGTGAGCTGCGCCAGCGCATCGGCCTCAACCCCATGGTGGATGCCGTGGTGGCGTGGAGCAATGGCAGGGGAACGGCTTCGCCGGGGCGCGTTATTCTGCTGGCTGGGCTGTGCCGCGCATTGTGGCAGGTTGTGCTGTATATGCTGTGCTTTGGGTTGATATATTCGTTGCTGGCAATGCTGGCGGCGCACAATGCCACACCCAAAATGCCGTTGGTAACGTGGTCGGCCCTGTATGTTGCGGCCCTGCTTGGGGCGGTGCTGTCGCTGCGCAC
>QKDT01000134.1 GCA_003251995.1 Desulfovibrio desulfuricans | reverse complement strand
GCTCGGGGTTTGGCTTCGTTCACGCGCAGCGTACGACCGCCAAAGCTGAAGTTATCCAGGGCTTCGATGGCGGAGTCGGCTTCGCCGTCTTCCATTTCCACAAAGCCAAAACCACGGGCACGGCCGGTATCCCTGTCGCTAACAAGTTTCACAGACAGAACGCTGCCGTATTCGGCAAAAAGATCCTGTACCTGTTCTTCAGTGGCAGACCAAGGAAGGTTCCCGACATAGATGGACTTAGACATGAAACACCCTCTCAAAAAAAACAATCTTACCGCGCTAACGCCCAGTAAAACGTATTACTGGTACGCGGCCCATGAAAAATATGGAAACACGCTTTGTCAGCCTTGTCAACGAATAGCCAAAAAAAAGTTAGCATTGCGCACGTTTTTGTGACAAAAACGCCGCAAACCCGCAGAGGCGTTAGCGCGAAGGCAATAAAGAGTGTAGTTTGCCGGTAGGTTGTGCAAACATTCTCAAAACACGGTATTTATCGAATGGTCAATGTCTGGCAGGCATGCAACGTGCATGAAAAAGACGTGATACGTGGAGATACATTGGTTATAATCAGATTGGTTGTTCAACCAACATTGATATACACTGATACTGTGTACAAAAATCATTCAACACGACATGATTAGCGTTGTATTTATGAGTACACGAAAGAACCGCACAAAAGCCATGAAAAGGCGATTGTGCGGCTCAAAAATCAGCTAGGCTCCGCCCTCGGAAGGAGGGGGCATCCAGTCTGGCGCAATGTCTTCAAACGAGGTGTAGGGCGACATATACATCAGCTCTGCAACGCCCACCGGGCCGTTGCGCTGCTTGCCGATAATGATTTCGGCAATACCCTGGGGCGGACGGTCTGCGGGCTTTTGGAATTTGTAAACGTCGTCACGATACACAAACATGATAACGTCCGCGTCCTGCTCGATAGCACCGGATTCACGAAGGTCAGAAAGCATGGGGCGTTTGTCGCTGCGTTCTTCAACCTTGCGGTTGAGCTGCGAAAGCGCCACCACAGGAACGTTCATTTCCTTGGCAAGGCCCTTGAGCGACCGTGAAATATCCGAAATTTCCAGTTCGCGCGAATCTGTACGGCGGCTTGTGCGCATGAGCTGCAGGTAGTCCACGACCACAAGGCCAAGGCCCTTGTCTGCCTTGAGCCGTCGTGCCCGGGCGCGCAGTTCCAACGTGGTAAGGGCAGGGGTGTCGTCAATAAATATTGGGGCGCGGGCCACAACGTCTGCCGCATCATAAAGGCGCTGCCAGTCTTCGTCTGTCAGCAGCGAGGGACGGCGCAGTTTGGAAAGATCCACCTTGCCCCACACAGCCAGCATGCGCTGCATGAGCTGTTCCTTGCTCATTTCAAGCGAGAAAACTGCCACCGGGATGTTTTGACGCACGGCTGCATTGAGCGCCATGCACATGGAAAAGGCCGTCTTGCCCATACTGGGACGGGCAGCCACGATGATAAGGTCTGACGGCTGCAAACCGGCGGTGAGTTTGTCCAGACGGGTATAGCCAGTGGTTACGCCCGTGATGACGTCCTTGGCATCAGCCAGCTTGGAAAGCTTGTCAAACACCCGCTCGAGCAGTTCGCGCGTTGGGGTAAAATCCTTGCCCGAGGTGCGCTGCGAAATGGAAAAAACAGCCTGTTCGGATTCGTCCAGCAGTTCTCCAACCTCGCGCGAGGCATCGTAGCAATTGAC
This sequence comes from Desulfovibrio desulfuricans, assembly GCA_003251995.1. Classification (GTDB taxonomy): domain Bacteria; phylum Desulfobacterota; class Desulfovibrionia; order Desulfovibrionales; family Desulfovibrionaceae; genus Desulfovibrio; species Desulfovibrio desulfuricans_B. The sequence continues at coordinate 5,793 of QKDT01000134.1, read as the reverse complement.
GATGATGCCAGAGCAGGCGTTGATCAGGCTGCGTTGCAGGGATTTATCGCGAACGATGGTGGCGTAGTATTCCGCGTTGGCACCGGAAACAACAGCTTGCGCCAGCTCACCCAGATAAACCGCACCCCCGGCTTCTTCAAGAGCGTTTTGGCTTTTGAGCTGCTCGGCGGTGGAAATAAGGTCAAGCGGGGCGGATTTGCGGTAAAGCTCGAGAAACGCCTTATAGATGGTGGCGTGAGCGGGCAGGTAAAAATCTTCGTCGGTGAGCTGGTCAACGATGGAGTGCATGAGCTGGGGGCGCATAAATACGCCGCCAAGCACTGCCTGTTCAGCTTCGACACTGTGGGGGGGCACACGCCGCAGAATGTCAGACTCGGCCTTTTCCGCGCTGCGCGCGGTGGAAGGTCGCGATTGACCGTCTTTGTTGCGGCCCTGCCCAAAAGGCAAGCCCCCGGCCGCGTGGCCGGGGGCGGAATTGCTATCGTTGCGAGAAGCCACGCAAAACCCTACTGGGCTGCCTCGGCTTCTTCAGCGGGCGCAGCAGGTGCAGGCTCTTCTTCAATGACAGGCTGGTCAGAGACCACCTTCACCTGCACCATGGCGATCACGCTGGCGTGCAGGCGCACGCGAACGGGATGTTCGCCAAGGGTACGGATGGGGGCATCCATAAGAATGCGGCGGCGGTCAATGTCCACACCAAGGGCGGTCAAAGCGTCGCCGATGATGGTGGTGGTGACAGAGCCATAAAGCTTGTCGTTGTCGCCCACATGCATGGGGATGACCACGTCAAGAGCTTCCAGGCGGGCCTGAAGGGCCTGGGCATCGGCGCGAACGGCGTCCATGCGGGCCTGAAGCTTTTTGCGTTCCTGCTCAAAAGACTTGAGGTTGGCGGGTGAAGCGACCATGGCCAGACCCTGCGGCAGCAGGAAATTGCGACCATAACCAGCCTTCACTTCAACAACATCACCAAGGCTGCCGAGATTTTCAACGTCGGCGCGAAGTATCAGTTTCATATGCGCCTCCTTAAATGTTGCTCTTTTTCTTGACCACGGAATCGTGCGTCGCGGTGTAGATGAGCAGAGCCATCTGGCGGGCGCGCTTGATTTCGCGGGTCAGCAGGCGCTGGTGATGGGCGCATGTGCCTGTGATGCGGCGGGCAATGATCTTGCCGCGCTCGGTGATGAAGTCACGCAGAATGTCGGCGCGCTTGTAATCCAGGGGCAGGTCCTTGTCGGCGCAAAAGCGGCAGAACTTGCGGCGCGGGGCAAACTTTTTCTTAAAAGCCATGTTAGGCAACCTCCCCGGCCACTTCGTCGGCCAGCTTGACGGTCACAAACTTGAAGATGCCGTCGGTAATGCGAATGTTGCGTTCCAGCTCTGCGATAAGTTCAGCAGGAGCCTGATACACCAGGCGCACATAGTAACCGCGCATCAGTTTGCGCACCGGGTAGGCGAGATCGCGCATGCCTCAGTAGTCCACTTCCACCATGATGCCCTTTTCACGCTCAATGATCGCGGTAAGGGTAGTAATGGTACCCTCGCGATTATCGGCGGAAAGCTCCGGCGAAAGGAGCAGCAGGGTTTCAAATTTCCGCATTGGTTTTCTCCTTTTGGATTGGCAGCCCACGCCACACGGGGCGCGAGCAAGGAACGAGTCTTATACGTCCGGCAAATGGGCCTGTCAAGCCAAAATTTGCAGATGGCTCAAAGCCGTGCCGTCAGTATGCCCAGGCCTCTATGCGTAGACGCGCGGATTCATACCGCCAAAAAGGCACAGCACTTCATACGAAATAGTGCCCAGCGCATCGGCTAAGTCCTGTGGTGTAACCGGGGTTTGACCCTGTTCTGCCGGGCCGCCCACAAGCCATGCCGTGTCGCCCACGCGCACCGGGGGTAGATCGGTAACGTCCACCATGATCATGCCCATGCATACCCGGCCCACCTGGGGGGCGCGCCGCCCGTTGATGAGCATGGCGGTATGGTTGGAGAGCGAGCGGTTGAACGCCGTGGCATAACCAATGGCAACCACAGCCACTGCTGCGGGTTTTTGCGCTGTGAACAAGCGCCCGTAAGAAACACTCTGCCCTGATTTGACCTGCCGCACTTCAATGACGGGCGCGCTGATACTCATGGCCCACTCCAGGCCGAGTTTCGCGCCCTTGTCTTGCCAGGCGGTTCCCGCAAAGGGGTTGCCGCCGTAGAGGGAAATGCCGGGGCGGCATACCTCGAAGTGCGCTTCGGGGCGACCTATGGTGCCAGCCGTATTGCAGAGTGAGCGTTCGATTTCGGGAAATACCGCGCGCAGAGAGTCGGACATTGCGGTGAAGCGCTGTATCTGCTCCTGCGAATAGGCGTCCTGTTCCGGCACATCCGCACAGGAAAAATGCGAGATGACCATGACCGGGGCCAGGCCCTGGATGCTGCGCAGGCGGTCGATGGCCTGTGGCAGTTCTTCTTGCGAAAAACCAAGCCGGCCCATACCGGTCTCGCACTTTACGGCAATACGCAGGGTGCGGCCCGCGTGGCAATGGGCGGCGGCGCGTTCAAGCTGATCGAAGTTGCCCACCACCGGGGTCAACCCCTGCATGACGGCCCCCTGCCAGTCCACATCGTTGAGCGCGCCCAGCAGGGGCACTATGGTCTGACGCAGGCCAGCATCACGCAGGGCCATACCTTCTGATACTGTGCCCACGGCAAAACGGCGCGCGCCTGCGTCTGCCAGAACCCGTGCCACGGGCACAAGGCCGTGACCGTATGCGTCAGACTTGATGACCGGCATAAGCGAACCGGCTTTGCCCATGCGCCCAAAGTTGCGACGAATGGCAGAAAGATCAATGTGGCATAGCGATGGTGAAAACGTGCAGTCGCTCACAGGGGATTCCCTCATTTGAACTTTGCTGAAGGACATGCCGCGCGGCTATCCGCGCACCGCACACGGCGGCAGCGAAGGGCCGCCTGTCCCCTGCGGTCCCCCGGCGCAACGGCTCTGGCCCTTGCGCGCAACACCCTACGATGAAAGGTTGCAACCTTAGCAACATTGCCCCAAAGGTACAACAATTTGCCATGGGGTTTTGCCGCCAGGGATATGCTTGCCCCCTTGCGCAGGGCGGCGCTTGCGGCTAATCTGCGCGGCATGTCCCAATCCATATTTACCATCGAACACACCGACGGCGCGGCGCGCGCCGGGGTGCTGCGCACGGCTCACGGCACTATACCCACGCCTATCTTTATGCCCGTGGGAACCGTGGGGTCGGTCAAGGCCGTAGCCCCCGACGATCTTGCCGCCATTGGCGCGCCCATTATTCTGGGCAATACCTATCACCTTTATCTGCGCCCCGGCGATGAACTTGTGCATCGGCGTGGGGGGCTGCACAAATTTGCCTCCTGGCCCGGCTCTATCCTTACGGACAGCGGCGGTTTTCAGGTGTTCAGCCTGAGTTCGCTGCGTAAGATCCGCGAGGAGGGCGTGGAGTTTCGCTCGCACCTTGATGGCTCAAAGCATCTGTTTACGCCCGAAAAAGTGCTGGAAATCCAGCGCAACCTTGATTCAGATATAATGATGGTGCTGGATGAATGCGTTCCCTTTGGCGCGGATTACGCCTACACGGAAAAATCCCTGGCCCTGACCACGCGGTGGGCCAAGCGCGCCATGGACGCATATCCCCCCGGATCAGCCCACAATCTGATGTTTGGCATCACCCAGGGTGGTTTTTACAAAGACCTGCGCGAGCGTTCGGTAAACGAACTGTGCAGCATGGATTTTGACGGCTTTGCCATTGGTGGGCTTTCTGTGGGTGAGCCCAAAGACAAAATGTACGATCTGCTCTACCACACGGCACCCCTGCTGCCCGGTGCAAAACCGCGTTATCTTATGGGGGTGGGCACGCCGCTGGATATTGCCACGGGCATTCACGCCGGGGTGGACATGTTCGACTGCGTTTTGCCCACTCGCAATGCGCGCAACGGCACGCTCTACACCTCGCAGGGCAAGATCAATATCAAGCGCCGCGAGTTTGCGGAGGACGACGGCCCCCTTGACCCCAATTGCCGTTGCTATGCCTGTCGCAATTTTTCGCGGGCCTATCTGCGCCATTTGTATGTCAGCCAGGAATTGTTGTCCTTCCGGCTCAATTCCCTGCACAACCTCACCTACTTTCTTGATCTGGCGCGCAACGCCCGCCAGGCCATTATTGAAGGGCGCTATACGGATTTTCTGGCGAAAATCACGGCCCTGTATCCAGACGAAGCCGCCCGTGCCGCCGCTGGCGCGTAAGCTCTGTCATCACCGATTGAAAAAGGGGAGGGAACGTTGCAGTTCCTTCCCCTTTTTGCGTGGCTGTGCGTGACATGGATTGCTAGCTGCCGCCCTTTGCCATGGTCATGATCTGCTGCAAAAGTTCGGTGAGGTAGGGGATGTTCATGCTGATGATACGGGTCAGTATCTTGTAAAGAACAGCCAATACCAGCGATGCGCCAACACTGAAACCAAGCCCGCGGGCAACGCCAGAAAGAAAGTTCAGCCAGAGTATCTTGCCGGTTTTTTGCGACAGCCGCACGTATTCCGCAATTCCCGCATTATCCAGGCGTTGCAGCAGCACATCGGTATCTGTTTGTCTGGTATCGGTTTTGTTATCCATTATTCCTCCTTGTTCAGGTGGCGCGTCTGACACATAGCTTATACGGCAATCTTTAAAATGACAAAAACCCGCGATCCTGCGATCACGGGTCTTGAAATGCGGGTGCTGCATGGGGCAGCGTACAGGCTAGGCTTGGCTATGCCAGGCTGCATTGGCGCTGCTCGCGGCGGCGCACCAGCCAGAAGACAAGTAGCGACCCAGCCAGTTTGCTCAGGCTCATGGTGGCAACCGACCATGGCGTGGCAAGGCCGATCAGGCCCAGAAACACGATGCTGTCCAACGGCGCGCCCACCAGGCTTGAGATGAGTATGCGCTGTGAAAAGGGGCGGCGGGTAAAGGTATATACCGCCCAGTCGCCCAGTTCGCCCACGGCAAAGGCCGCCGCGCTGGCAAGGGCTAGTTGCGGGCTTGCCATAAACCAGCTCACCACACAGCCCACCAGCATGCCCCAAAGCACATGATGGCCCACGCGGCGCTGCGCGTAGTCGCGCACCACAAAGATAAAGCCCACGATAAGCGAGAGCGGCGCCCACATCTCGCCATTGGGCAGCGGGATGAGCGGTGTGACAGTAAAGGCGAAATTAACGCCCACAATAAGTGCAATATAGGTAATGAGACTCAACATGGGCGGCAAGGTATGCACTGGTTGGGGGATAGTCAAGCGCCCCTTGCTTGCGGGGCATTTCCATCAGATATCACCTGTTCACACATGACCATTCAGACAATGCCCGCTCAGATATAGCCTGTGAGATCTGTTTTGTTCCGAGTAAGCCATGAATGCAGGTGTGATAAACTGGCTAGTTGCGCAACCTTGCCGCGGGTGGAAAATAATCTGCGGGAGAAGCCGGAACAATTCGGTTTGCTGGCGCGCTGGTAGTCATCAATCAGGTAAGCATCAATAAAGATGTCTTGTGGCTGGTTCTTAATATCTGGGAATTTACGGCGGCGGATCATATATCTTTGCGCCACATTTTGGTGCCTGCGGGCAATTTCCCGCGCGCGTTTGGTGCCAATGGCGGGCATGGCTTCGCCCTGTTTGCCGTTTGTCATTGCTAGCTCTGCTATCTGTATGGCAGAATACGTATGACAGCGGCGTGGTCACCCGATGGTGATCGCCCTTTGCGGTATGGGGGCGTGCGTTCGAAGGGTATGAGCG
>QKDT01000013.1 GCA_003251995.1 Desulfovibrio desulfuricans | reverse complement strand
CGCGCAGTTTGTGCTGTGCGCTGCTTCGCTCAAGGCTCTTGCGTCAAGCACGGTGCAGAGGGTCTGCCCATCTGTCCACTCCCGCAGGTCTGCCACCGTGCATTCTGCCGGAACAAGCGTGAGCGCCATGCCGCGTTTTTTGGCCTCGACCGCAAACTGTGGGGCATCCTCATGGTTTGTCAGCAATAGAATTCTGCCCAGCTCGCCCCTGTTGCCGCTTATATCCCGTGATTCCCAAACCGTCTGATAGGTGCATCCGACAGGAAGCACCGCTCCTGCCTTGACGTTATTGGTCAAATACCGGGCCGAAAGCACCCTGTCCGGCAGGGCCGCCTCCGCCTGATCGTCTCGCGGCAAAATCTGGATATCGCCAAAGCCGCAGGCAGCGAGCACAGACTCCCATGTTTTATTGGAGGCCATGGGCTGGATGCCACGGACATCACAATCCGTGATATTAGGCAATAACAGCCCCGTGGTTATCTCACCAAGAAAATTGGCACGGGTTATCTCATACAGCAGCAGCATGCCGCCAGGGCGCAGCAGTGAGGCAGCATGCCTTACGGCAACGCTCAGGTCTTTGGCGGCGTGCATCACGTTTGCTGCAATGACGACATCATAGATGCCCGTCTCAAATCCCTGAATTTCCGGCTGCTCTTCCATGTTGAACAGAGCGGTGCGCAAGAATCCGTATTCGGAAAACCGCTGCTTTGCCTGCTTGAGAAACACGGGTGACACGTCGGTAAACATGTATGTGGATCTGTCTGGCGGCAGCAAAGGCAAGATACGTTCGGCTGTGGCGGCTGTACCGCCGCCTATTTCAAAAATGCGTACAGCCTCTCCCGATGCTGTTTTTTCAAGCCATTCGCGCACGTGCTCCCGCACAAGAGCGTTGAAATATACGGAATTGGGCAGTTCGGAATACACCCTGCGCGCTCCGCTCAGGTTGCCTCTGGGCATGAATGTTTCCCGCAGATCAAGCTGCCCTGTCAGCAGATCAGACAAGCGTTCCGCAGTGGAAAGAACTACGGATTCCATTGCCCCCCAAGCTTCCCATACGGGTTGCGTTTCTGCCTCAAGCTCGCTGAATGCGGCTTCCGATACTTGCGCAAGATCATGATAAAAATCCCCATCGCGACGCAGCAGGCCTTTTTCGTGCAGGGCCAGAAGCAGCCTTTCTACAAGCTGCGAGAACTGGGGGGGAATACGCATGGCTTCGAGCCCCTGCGCAACCGTTGCCCTGCTGGGGAATCCCAGCCTGGCAAAGGCCCGTGCCACTGCGCCCGCGCAAAGATTCTCCAGCAGAGCCTCGCGTTCCGCCAACATATGTGGCTCAAGAACATGCCCCGCTGTTGCAGCCATGCGCGCTGCTGCCGCCTGCGCGGCCTCTACCGGGGCATGCGGAACATATTCCCGCCGCTGCGCAAGCGCATGGCAGTATGTCGCCCGACAAAACGGTGTAAGTGGGATACGCGTAAGCCGTCCGTCAAGCAGGCGAGCCCAGCCGATCTGTTTGCCAGAAGCATAGGCATTGGCAACATGCTGCAAAAAATGCAGCAGAACGGCATCCGCATCGGGTGTACCTGTGAGTCGCAAGGCCAATGGTTCTACTCCAATGGCCTGACAAAATTTATCCAGCGCATCGGCGCAAAATTTCTGCTGCCCAAGAGCCGTTTCCATATCCATTGCGGCCTCGGCAGCATACTGCCCAATGATCTCACGCGCCTTGCCAAACTTATGGCAAAGACTTTGAAGCAGCGTTGCGGCAGGTACAACAGCCTCGATAGCGGTGTTTTCCTGCGCATTCTGCCCCAGGACGCTTTTTTGCGGATACGCTTCAAGTGCGGTCACAAGATCCGCGCGGGATTTACCCACAAAAGCCATGCGGTAGGCCCGGTGGCTGCGGCGGCAGGCTGCTGTCCAGCAGGCGTGCGACAGATGGGGGCACTGCGCGGCATACTGCCGCCATGTATCAACCAGCGCATCCAACGCGCTCTTGGTGGGGGCTGAAAGCGGCAGTATAAACGGCCCATCATCGTCATATTTATTTGATTCAGTCACTTCTGGCGCAGATTCAAGCACGATGGAAACGTTGGTTCCGCCAAAGCCAAAAGCATTGGTCAGGGCATAGCGCGTGGCACTCCCCCAAGGGATTGCTTTTTTTCTGATAACAAAGGGGGTTTCGTTCAACCGCAAGGCAGGATTGGGGGTGCTAAAATTGGCAATCGGCGGCAACTCCGCCTTTTCAAGAGCCAGCATGGCTACCATGAAACCTGCTATGCCTGCCGCGGCGTCCAGATGCCCGATGTTGGCCTTTACCGCGCCAAGCGTGCAATATTCTTTTTGGGATGTTTCAAAGGCCCGCGTAAGGGCTTCCACCTCAATGGGATCACCGATTGCCGTTGCAGTACCGTGAGTGGAAATGAATTCTATTTTCGATTGAGGAACACCACTTACCCCAAGGGCCTCAGCCACAACCTCGGCCTCACCATGAACCGAAGGGGCCGTATACCCCACCTTGCTGGCCCCGTCATTGTTGACGGCGGTTCCGCGCACTATGGCATGGATGGCATCCCCATCCCTGAGTGCCGCATCAAGAGGCTTAAGCAGGATAACCCCCACACCGTTACCATTGACGGTTCCATCTGCCTGCGCGTCAAAAGGACGGCATACGCCGCTACGCGAAAGAATCAGCCCGTCCCTATGCCGGTATCCGTCCATCTGGGGCAAGGTTATGGATACCCCACCAGCCAGCGCCATATCGCATTCGCCCGCAAGCAGGCTCTGGCAGGCCAGATGTATGGCGGTAAGCGATGAAGAGCAGGCCGTTTGCACCGTAAGGCTGGGGCCTGTGAGATCAAGAAGATTGGAAATACGCGTGGCAAGATAATCCCTGTCATTGCCAATGGTCATTTGCAGTGCTTCCGTCACGCGGGCGGTTCCCGCGCCAAGGATTGCCGAAGGCAGATAACTGCTGTGGCTGGCAGATGCGTAGACTCCCACACGGTTTTTGTTGACACCCGGCGCATAACCCGCACTTTCCAGAGCCTCATAAGCGCATTCGAGAAACTTGCGCTGCTGCGGGTCCATCAACTCCGCCTCGTGAGCGCTTATCCCCCAAAAAACGGCATCAAAGGCCATTACATCATCAATACGGCCCATGGATGTCATGTAACCTTTCACACCGAGGTCGGCGTCAGGAACGCCTCCAGCCTTCAACTCCTCAAGTGCAGTATCTGTGGTACAATTGCGACCAGTTCGCACGGCATCCCAAAATGCATCGAGCGATACAGCCCCCGGAAAACGCGCCGCGGCGCCGATAACTGCAACGGCATCAGGCCTGTCTTCATTCCACTTGGTCATCCGTCTTCTCCAATTTCTTTGGCGAAAAAGCGCGGTAATGCGCATCCGGCATATGTCTGTGCATGCGCCATCCCGGCAATTATGAAAAATACGTCTTAGGGCTGCACAACCTTGCCCCGGCGTGAATTTCTGGCAGCCAGTCTTTTTTCCGCATGGCTGCGTCCCTTGCCGGAGGCGTCTGTGCTTCCCTTTGTGATAAGACTAGCCAACGCGTGTACGCTGGGTGCTTCAAAAAGCTGGATCAATGCGATCTGCTGCGGGAGTATCTGGTTAAGACTGCGATGGATCATGACCATCAGAAGAGAGGTGGCTCCAAGGTCAAAAAACCTGTCATGGAGGCCAAATGACGAAATACCCAGATGCAGCCCCACAACTTCACGAATGCGCTCCTCAAGCTCCGTGCCTTTTTCCTGCGTGGCAGCTTCTTCGAGCTGGGGAGCTGGCAGGCGTTTTCTGTCCACCTTGCCATTATCGGAAAGCGGCAACTGCTCAAGCACCACGTAATGCTGAGGCACCATATACAGGGGCAGCCTGGCCCGCAGGGCCATATGCAGATCGTTCGCCGCTGGCGCGCACTGTGCCGACTGCGGCACCACATAGCCCACCAGCCCTTTGCCTGCGCCAGCCAGCGGCATTATGGCCGCAACGGCAGCCTGCACGCCCGGCAGAGAAGCAAGGGCAGCCTCAATATCCCCAAGTTCAATACGAAATCCATTCACTTTAACCTGGGTGTCGTTGCGCCCCATAAATTCTATCTGCCCGTTACCGCGCCACCGAGCCAGATCACCGGTGCGATAAAGCCTCTCGCCACTGCGCGGGTGCGTGATGAAACGCTGGTCAGTGAGCGTATTGTCTCCCAGGTAGCCCATGGCAAGGCCCTTTCCACCGATAAACAACTCGCCGGGGACATCATCCGGGCAAGGGGTCATGTCCTCATGCAGAACAAGCATTTTTTGATTCGCAAGCGCTCGACCATAGGGAATGGATTTCCACCCTGCCGGGGGATCGTTGGGCGACATTTCGTAAGCAATGGACCAGATGGCGGCCTCCGTGGCGCCTCCCAGACTTATCAATCTGGTTGCAGGAGAAAAGTGCGCTGAGTCGCCCGGCAGGCGCGGCGGCACCCAATCGCCGGAAAGCAGCGCCAGCCGGGGCATATGCTCCACAGACACACCGTGTTCCACAAACATCTGCCACAGCATCGGCACAGAATTCCACAGGGTTGCCGGATGGTGGGCAAGACGGCGCACCCAGGCTGAAGGGTCACGTATTTCACGTTCATCAGGCAGTACAAGATGCCCGCCCGTCGAAAGCAGACCGAAAATATCATAGACTGAAAGATCGAACGACAAGGCGGAAATGGCAAAAACGCTGTCGTTTGACGAAACCTTGAATCTTGAATTGATATCGCGAATGGTGTTCTGCACCGCACGGTGCGTCATCATGACGCCTTTGGGCGTGCCTGTTGTTCCAGAAGTAAAGATGACGTAGGCCAGCCTGTCCGCCGAGGTTTGCCGGGCAGTAGCAAGCGCATCAGCCGCAGCGTCTGCCGTAGCGTCTGCCGCCGCATCTACCGAAGTGTCCTCCTGCCTGACGACCGCCAGCGGCAGATCATCCCAGTCATGGGCGGCTGCGCCCTGCTCCACAACCACAGCCATGACTCCCTGTTGCAGAATAGCCGAGCGCCGCGCACGGGGCCACGTGGGGTCAATCGGTACATAGGCCGCGCCTGTAAGCAGAACACCCATGACAGCCGCAATCTGTTCCCAGCCTTTGGGAAGCCCCACAGCTACAAGGACATTCTGCGTATTTTGCGGCAAAGCGCCCGCCAACTGCCGCGCCACGGCGTAAGCCTCCTGAAACAGTTCGCCAAACGTCAGCGTGCGGTCAGGCGCAATAACGGCCTCTTTGCTGGGGAACGCCAGCACATGCTCCAGAAATCCCTGGTGCAACAAATGCCCATCGTCTTCAAAGCAAGGGCCTCCATCGTGGCGTCGCGCCATCTGCTCTTCAGGCAATTCGGGCATGATTGGCTGCTGCCAGTCAGCGTCAGGCTTGCAAAGAGCTTCAACCATTTTGCCATAATAGAGAAATATGGTGTCCTGAAGAACCTCATCAAAAATCCCTTCCACCACATCCCAGTTGAAAACCAGCCTTCCATCTTCTTCAAGAACCTGGTGGTCAAGCCATATCTGGGGAGTCTGGGTTATTGTGTAGGCGGGTTTTCCGAACACGCCGTTGTTAGTGTCCAGAATTTCTCCCACATCCCCGGCGCCCAGCGCACTGGTAAAAACAATGGGCATAAGAACCGGACGCCTTTGACGCTCAGAAATATCCTGAAGAACCTTTATGCCAGAGTACGCACTGTGTTCCACATCCTGCCAGAACCTAGCGTCCAGTTCTCTGGCATACTCAATAAAGCTTTCCTGTGGACGCATCTTTCTGACCGCTGAAAGCATGGTTGTGGTAAAATCGCCCACCACCTGTTGAATGGCAGGATTTTCCGATTCTCTGTTAAAAACCGTTATGTTCAGGCAAAAATCCGGCTGTGCCGCCCACTGCCCCATCACCGCGGCAAATGCTGCGTACAGCACCACAGAAGGCGTAAGAGCGTGCTGATTGCACATGGCCTTGAACGCTGCCCATTGCTCCGGCTCCAGACCGGCCTTCAATCGTTTGAACCGCTGCACTTGCGGCTGTGCATCCTGCGTGGGCAATTGCGGCGCGGCGGGAAAGTCCGCCAGCCTGTCCTGCCAGTATTTGCGGCACTCATGATAAAAGCTGGTCTCTTCCTTACGTTTCTGCTCTTCCACGTACTGACCGAAAGTCATACCCGGAACGGGCATGTCTCCCTGCGGATGCGTATAGAAAAAACTCAACTCTCGCAGGCAGTTGCCAATGCTGTACACATCCGCCATCACCGCGTCGCAGCTCAGGTGTATGCGCACGAAATTATCGTCAACAATGCTTGCCCCAAGAGTTATAACAGGCCATACAGAAAGATCGGGAACACGGTGCGAAAGCCGCTGCCGCCATGCCGCAAGCCGCTGTTCTTTTTCTGCGGCATCAAGTTGACGCAAATCCTCAATTTCCCAGCGCAGAGGCGGCACCTCGGGCAGGATATGAAACGTGCCTTCACGCGTCACCGTGGCGCGCAGCATATCGTGACGGGCAACAACCATGTCCCAGGCTTTTTGCAGACGCTCAACATCCAGCGCGCCGCAATCAAACTCCTGATACCCGTGGCTGCCCACCCCGCTCAGGCTGACACCAGCCGTGCGCCCAATCCAGTAGGCGCGCTGCACGTCCGTCATGGAAAATTCTTGGGGCTCGCCCTCCTGCACAGGGCAAGGACTCTGTTCACGGCTGGTTCGGTGTTCCACCCGGGTAAGCCCCTTTTGCCCTGCCAGCCGGGAAAAAAGCCGTAACTGTTCGGCGCTAAGACTCATGACAAGGCCTCCAGCGAGGCGGAAACGTCCTCTGGTCGCATGTGTTTTACAGATTCAAGCAGCTCCGCCAGGGCAAACAACCGTTCTCTCTTCTCCTGCGATTCGGTCAGGTAGTCTGCAATGTTCGCCACAGTCCGCTGACGGAATATCTGCGCTACGCTGAAAGCAGAAAGGTCAAACAGATCACGGATTTCTTTTGCCAGGGGCATAGCCATGAGGCTGTCGCCCCCAAGCTCCACGTAATCATCATCAATGCCTATGCCGCTGAGGCCAAGGCGTGATTCAAAAAGGTCAACCAGCACACGGTCCAGAGCATGACGGGCACCGCACCACTCCACCATCAGGAGGGGACGCTGCCCCACGGTTCCTTCGGCCTTGAGGTCTGCCGCCTCAAGAGCGTCTGTGGCAAGTCCCCGTTTGGCGCGTGCCTCTTCAAGCATGGCGGCAAGGCTGCGACCGCTGACAACAGGAAGCTCCACCATCATCCCAAGGCAAGTCTTAACCGCCGCAAGGGCTGCATCTGGAGCAACGCCCCCCTTCAGTTCCTCTCCGGAAAGCCGTGCATGCAACGAAGCCATCTTGTTGATCATGCCCACCTGACGCCATACGTCCCAGCGTATGCCCATGACGCGTGTTCCCGTGCGCCGCTGCCGCATGGCCCAGGTATCCAGCACTATGTTGGCTACAGTGTTATCC
>QKDT01000378.1 GCA_003251995.1 Desulfovibrio desulfuricans | reverse complement strand
CTAGCATCAACGCACAAGTACAGCGCAAGCATATGGCTCTAGCCGCTGACACGCGTATCAACACCAGCAACAGCCATCAGTAGATGGCAGAAGAATAATGATCATGAGCGAGTACATTACCATTCCGGGGCGCTGCGGCGATGCCGCCATCGTGCGCGCAGGCGAACGCATCAAGATTGTCAATATCACAGGCGAGCAGGTTGTGGACACATGGGCTTTCAACCTGCGCAACCCGCTTGAATACATGTCCATGCAGCATGTGCGACCAGACCTCAACAAAGGCATACCCGGCCCCGGCGACAGGCTGGTGACCAACTACCGCCGCCCGGTACTCACCATGCTGGAAGACACCAGCAACGGTGCGCACGATACATTTATGGCTGCCTGCGATATCTACCGATACATGGGCCTTGGCGTTCAGGAATACCACGCCAACTGCACGGACAACATGTATGCGGCCCTGCGCAAAGTGGGCATACATGTGGATTTTTGCCCCTGCCCACTGAACTTGTGGATGAACACCCCCATTGTGGACAACAAGGCCCAGTGGCTGCCGCCTCTGAGCAAGCCGGGCGACTATGTCGTGCTTGAAGCCCACTTTGACTGCGTGGTGGTCATGTCTGCCTGCCCACAGGACATTTTGCCCATCAACGGCAAAAACTGCGTCCCCTCGGATATTCAGTATAAAGTTTACACAGCCTGACCCCGCAGATCGCCGCAGGTCGTAAAACGCAACGCAACCCGACCTCAGCCTGAGGCCGACACCATTACCAGACCGAAATTTTCCGGCCCAAACATCGAGGTTTTTATGGCTTCCATGCAACCACCCAGCGCATCGTCGTCCCCACGCTTTTGCAACACTGGCAACTTTATGCGCATGCCGCGTATGGACGACCCAACAGGCATGGATTTTGCGGTTTTTGGCATTCCTTTTGATACGGGCAGCTCCTACCGCACGGGTTCGCGCTTCGGGCCTTCCGCCATCCGGCATATCTCGAGCATGATCAAGCCCAACAATGTGATCTTTGAGGTCAATATTCTCAACGAACTCACAGGCGGCGACTTTGGCGATGTAAATATTGTGCCCGGCTATATTGAACCTTCGTACGACGCCATTACCCAGTTCATGCAACCGTTGCTTGATGCCGGTGTGGTGCCTCTGGGCCTTGGCGGGGACCACGCTATCACCCTGGCGGAACTACGCGCCGTGGCAGCAAAACACGGCAAGGTGAGCCTGCTGCATTTTGACTCGCACCTTGACCTTAACGAATCCGTGTTCGGGCAGCCCTACAATCACGGCACGCCTTTCAGGCGCGCGCTCGAAGAAGGGCTTATCGACCCTTCCACTTCCATACAGCTTGGCATGCGCGGTTCGCTCTACGACCCGGATGACTTCAAGATTGCCGCCGACCTGGGGTTCAAAGTGCTGCCCGCGCATGTAATGCGTGAGATGGGATTGCCCGCCGTTATTGAAGCCATCAAGGAACGCATAGGCGACACAAAGGTATTTCTTACCTTTGATATTGATTTTGTGGACCCGGCCTACGCACCCGGCACCGGCACGCCGGAGGTGGGCGGATTTACCTCGTGGGAAGTTTTGAGCCTGGTGCGCGCACTCAAAAATCTGCACTATGTTGGCTTTGATATTGTGGAAGTCATGCCTGGCATAGACCAGGCAGAGCTGACCGCCTATCTTGCCGCCAACATCGGCTTTGAATTTTTATCCATTCTTGCCTTTCAAAAAAAGAACGGGCTTCGTTAGCCAGATATCTCCGCTAGCCACATTGCCACCACACAAGCGGCGCAGCCCTGTACCCTCACAGAGCTGCGCCGCACTACATTGCTGACTATTCAGCCCAATAGTAATAGATGGGCCTACACTTCCGCCGTATAGGGCGGGGCCGGATCGTACTGCAACACCTTGCGCACCATACGCGCATGGTCAGGATTATGAATCTGGCCCACGAGCCACAGGGCCATATCCATACCCGCAGATACGCCCTGCGAGGTAATAATCTTGCCGTCGCGCACGTAGCGCGCCTCTGGCAGGGCCGTGATTTCCGGGTCGTTTTCAAGCGCTTCCATAAGCTGCCAGTGCGTTGTGGCCTTGCGCCCTTTAAGCAGCCCAGCCTTCTGCAAAATAAGCCCCCCAGTGCATACGGCAGTGAGATAGTCCACCTTGTCATACTGCTGGCGCACCCAATCAAGGATGTGAGGGTCGCGCCAGGCGTATTCCGAGACTTCCGCGGTGCCGGGCAGCAGCAATACATCCAAGGCCGGGGCATCGTTGAGGCTGCAATCGGGTGTGATACGCAGCCCGCTCATTCCGCACAGCGGATCCGTGGTCCCGCTTACCGTCACCACCCTGCCACCTCCAGCAAACATGTTTGACGCTGCAAATACCTGCATGGGGGCCACAAAATCCAGCTCTGCGACCTGTTCATAGATATATATTCCGTATGTGATGCTTTTTTTCATAGCTTTGCTCCTTTAAAAAAATGGCGGCGGTACTGATTGGGGCTGACGCCAAGGCGGCGAATAAAGGCCTTACGGAGCCGTTCTTCGCTGCCAAAACCAGCCAGTTGCGCCACCAGTGCGAATGAATCCGCCCCCGCCTCAACAAGTTCCCGCGCGTGGGTGATCCGCAGCCCTTCTACAAAACGTGCGGGGCTGCAACCTGTTTCCATGGGGAATACCCTTGCGAACGAACGGGGGCTCATGTGCGCGATCTCTGCCAAGCGCTCAACAGTGAGTTGCTCGCAAAGATGCGCTTCTATCCAACGCACCAACGGGGTGAACCTGCCAGCATCGGCCTGCGCGGCGAGCACAGAGCTATACTGGCTCTGATTGCCGGGACGGCGGCGGTACAACAGCAGCACGCGAGCCACCTCGGCAGCCAGCCTATCGCCGTAATCCTCTTCCACCAGCTCCAGAGCCAGATCAATACCCGCCGTGACACCGCCGCTGGTTGACGTATTGCCGTCACGCACAAATATGGCGTCTGGCTCCACAGTAATCTGCGGGTACAGTTCTGCCAGCCGATCAGCCACCAGCCAGTGCGTGGCGGCCCTCTTGCCATGCAGCAAACCGCAGGCCGCCAGGATAAACGCACCGCTGCACACGCTCACTATACGCTCGGCACGGGCTGCTGCCGCACGCACCTGTTGTATGGTCTGCGTATTTCTAGCTGCTGTTTCCGCATCCCTGGCACCCGGCAGAACCAGCATGCCGGGCGAAACGCTTTCAAGTGCCACATCCGCCATCAGCGTAAGGCCGGATGAGGTTTGAACCGGGCCGGGAGCGCAGGCGGCGAACACGGGCGCATACCCCTGCTCCCCCCTGTTATCGCGCGCCAGTAGATCTGTTGCCGTTGCAAACACTTCAAGCGGGCCGGAGAGGTCCAGCGAAACCATGCCTGGGTATAAAAAAAAGACAACGCGTTGCTTCATGCCAAGACAGTAAAAAATGACCACTCTGGCAGCAATGACAAATAATGGCTTTTTTCTGCCAAGCACAAGCAGGGCAGCATGCAACCATAGCCCTGGCAGTGCGTTGACAGAGCAAAAAAACAAAACGTCGCCCGGCATACACAATGGCATACCGGGCGACATCTTATATTGGGGCAGACGGGGCTTCAGCCCGCAGTGCTGCTATTTCTTTTTTTCGCGGCTCTGCCTGGCGGGGCTGGCGCCCTTGGCGGGAGCCTTTGTCGAGATGCTGCGCAGGGCGGCCTTGGCGTCCGGGTCTCCATTTTTGGCAGCCAGTTGATACCAGCGCATGGCCTCGGTCAGATTGCGGGGAACGCCCGTGCCCTGGTCATACATGAGTCCAAGGCTGTACTGGGCGGCAGATTCGTTCTGCTCCGCGGCCTTGCGGTACCAGTCAACGGCCTGGGTATAATCCTGGGCAACGCCGCGCCCTTGCTCATACATATAGCCGAGGTTGTACTGAGCTTCCGAATATCCCTGCTCCGCCGCGCGCGTGTACCACTGAACGGCCTTGGCTGGGTCTTGGGCATAGCCGCGCCCTTCCGCATACATGTAGGCAAGGTTGTTCTGAGCCTTGGCGTGATCCTGCTCCGCGGCTTTTTCAAACCAGTGGGCAGCCTTGGTGTCGCTCTGGTTTTCCCCTTTGCCGTTCATGTAGGTCCAGCCCAGTGAATACTGGGCAGAGGCCAAACCCTGATTGGCGGCACGGGTATACCAGTCGATAGCCGCGCTTTCGTCCTTGGATACTCCCTTGCCGTAAGCATAGAGGTAGCCAAGATTATATTGGGCCATGGCGAGCCCCTGATCGGCAGCCTTGCGGAACCAGCGGGCGGCCTCGTGATAATTGCGCGGAACGCCATCGCCCGTGACCAACGATGTGGCCCATGAATTCATGGCGCTGACATCGCCCTTTTCTGCCGCCAGACGGAAAAATTCCGCGGCGCGGGTGTTGTTTTTCTTTACGCCCTTTCCTTCAAGAATCAGGCGGCCCATAACATAGAGGGCTTCGGCATTGCCGCTGTCCACCAACGGCTTGAGTACTCGTACGGCCTGATCGTAGTCCGCCTTGTCCAGCGCGGCCTGAGCCTCGCGCAGGGTTGACGCGTCATCAGCCAGAACAGTGCCGCCCATAAGCAGCACAGAACAGAAAACCGCAGCCACCAGCAGCGACAACGAATAAACACGAACTTGCATGTGTTAAAGACTCTTCAGCATTTTCAGCCAGTAAGGGTTAGGACCGCCAGGAACGGTCAGGGCCTGCTGTGCGCAGTACGCCTTGCGCGCCTGCTGCACGCTATCGCTCATCCACCATGCCAGCGGGTCACTCCAGACCTCGGCGGCCTTGGCGGCAGCCTTTTGGGGTGTTTCGTGCCATATACCGGCATCAGCCAGCATGTCCAGCAGCGCCGTGGCGTCGCTTGTCAGCGCCCACGCGTCCCGCCGCCAGAAAAGTATCGTGGGAATATTGGCAACCAACGATTCAAGCAGCGTTGTGCCGTTGTGATCCAAAACCAGCAGACGGCAGGCGTAGAGGTGTGCAGACAGCATGCCAGTAGCCATGCGCACCTGCGGAAACCGCGCCAGCACCCAATCCGCATCGCGCAGCGAACCGGGAACAGGGAAATAGGGGCGGTACAGAGAGTGGCCCTGCACTTCGCGCCCCAGAGCTTCAAAAAAACGGGCTTTGTCCTTGCGGTATTCTACTGTTTGCAAAGGCGAGGGGTGCGCATCAAGCCGATAGGGAAAGGCGGGCATTTCCGTGCCCACAAACAGCAGGTTTTCACCTTTCTGCCCATGCCAGCGCCCCTCCAGCCCATCAAGCTGCGGATACGGCAAAGGAATAAAGTTGCCTTCGCTGCCCTGATGCTGCTTCCAGCCCCAGGTGCCAAAGGCGTGCTGGCTGTATTCCACCATCTCCACATCAGAAACGCAACGCACCTGTCCGTAATCACTGCCGTGCTGCACATACATAAGGCGGTTGCCGCGCCCCCGCCACCGGGCCAGCGACTGGCGGTAATCCGCATCTTCATAAGCCATAACGCTTGCCACGCGCAGGCGCGGCCCCAACGGATCCCGCGAGAGGCGGGCCGGGTGTTTATGGCTTGCCAGCAGTTGGGGCAGCGAAACCATGAACAGCGGCACAAGCTTGTGGAGCAGATTTTCGGGAAAATCCGCCGCAACACCTGTAGCGGCACTGCCATACTCCGCCTGCGGGTGCGACATGTCCGGCCCTTTGCTCCTGTGCAGCAAAGCCAGCGAAAACCGCAAGCTCTGAACCATGCTCATACCCTTTAATCGGGGACAGGGCAGACGCAACATGAGGTTGCGCAGCACTTCGCGCAACCTCTCCTTACCAACGGGCTTTTGAAGCTCGCCGTAGGTTTTTTTCGTTGCGGGCAGGTATTCCATGCTCCAGGTATCAGGAAAAACCTCTTCCAGCAGGCGGGAAAAAAGCCAGTGGTTGTAGGTATGCCCCAACGCCCCGTGCAATACAAAATCCGGCCCGGTAGCAAAGTTGAACGAGCAATCTCTGGGCAACAGCGGCACATGCAGCGGCTCTTGCCCCCACACCTGCACCATGGCCTTGACCCGCCACCAGCGTTCCACAACTTGCTTGGATACGTTCATGACCCAAGGCGTGAGCAATGTTTCCCAGTATGCGGCGGGCAAACTGCGCGCGTGCGGGCACAGACGCTCCGCAATGCGGGGCAGAATGTCGGCGCAAAGGGCCTTTACCTCTTTGCAGGCCCGATCCTGCTGCCCTATTTCTGCCAGCGGCTCTGGAGCAAAGGTAAACTTTTTATCCCAGTCGGGAAAAAATTCCTCCTGCTCGGCAAAACACCATGGCCCGGCGGCGCGGAACAACTCAGGGTCGGCCTTGTGAGGCATGCGACCAAGAACAAGGGTTATACGCCCGTTGCTCATAATTAGGCCCTGTCAAGATCGGCCCACGAAAGCACCGTATCTTCGGGGAGATCACGGCGCGCGCGCATGCCGAGCACCTCATCGTAATTGCGGGGCGAAATGCCGTGCGCGGGGCGCTTCCAGGTAAGGTCGGCCGCGGTCAGGGGCTGACCGGCGGGTACGGCCCGCGCTGTCACCAAAGAACGCCGGGCGTGCTGACGGGCGGGCTCTTCTTCTGGCAGGGCGCGCAGTTGCATACCGCCAACGCTGGTCAGCGTAGCGCTGAGGCGCTTGTAAAAATGCTTGAGGTCTTCCTTATCCATGGCGTGATAGTGGTCGTTGCCGGGCAAGGTTTTGTCATGCGAAAAATGTTTTTCAAGAATACGTGCCCCCAAAAGCGTGGCAGTTTCAAGAATATGCATGTCACCGGGCAAGGTGTGGTCAGAATAACCGATGGCGTGCTGCGGGAAATGCTGCTTGAGAGCGGGGATCATGCCCAGTGCGGCGTTTTCATCCGCGGTGGGGTAGTTGAGGACGCAGTGCAGCAGAGCCAGCTTGTTGCCCTTTTCTTCAATCCACTCAACAGCTTCGGCGATTTCATGCAGGTGCGCCGCGCCCGTGGAAAGAATGATGGGCTTTTTGAAATCGCACAAAATGCGGATGAAGGGCTTGTTGGTGATATCTGAAGAAGAAATCTTGAACACGTCCATGAGATCGTTGAGAAAATGCGCTGATTCCACATCAAAGGGTGTGGACATGAAGGCAATGCCCGCTGCGTCGCAATACTTCTTCAGGGCTTCAAATTCGTTCTTCCAAAAGGAATCGTGCTTCTTGAACAGCTCATACTGGCTGGAGGTCGGCTCCTTGGATGTATCCCAATAAGCGGGAGAATCCTTGGAGGCCAGGGTTCCGGCCTTGTAGGTCTGAAACTTGATGGCATTGGCTCCGCCTTCGGCGGCTTCGTCAACCAGCCGGCGGGCAATATCCATGCTGCCCTCATGGTTAACGCCTGCTTCGGCAATAACATAGGGAACGGGGATGTGGGTTTCTTGGCTGGGAACGTCAAATATTTCCATGAGTTTCATGCTCATTTCCTCTCTAATAAATGATGGGGGAAAACTATACCCCCGCAGGCTGCAAAAGGAAAGTACACCCCGCCA
>QKDT01000048.1 GCA_003251995.1 Desulfovibrio desulfuricans | reverse complement strand
AGAGCGAGGCTGTTGCCCTTGCCGAGCGTTTGCGACAGGTTGCCGCCATGATGGATATTCCATTTGGCAATGTGACCATCAATGTGAGCATAAGCATCGGCGTGGCGGCAACGGTGTTTACACCTGGGGCAGTGCAAGATGCGGAGAATAATCAGATTTGTGACGCGCTGATTCTGGCTGCGGATACGGCTTTGTACCGTGCCAAACAGGACGGGCGCAACAGGGTTTGCGCTGTGGGGCTTGCGTATGGAGATCGCGTGGCAGAGTAGCAGCCAGGGGTTTTGCGGCTGGCTGCGGTACCGCCAGATATGTGTTCCATCCGTTTAACGGATATGGTTCTGAGCCATGGCATGGTCAACAGGCTCGCACTCTCTATTGTCAGCACACTGTAATAAAAGTATTTTTATCTTTTTTCGATAGTATTTCTGCCCAGATAGCCAATGAATTGTAAAAAGTAAAATAAGAATCGACCACAAGCCGTGCCTGTGGTCGATTCTTATTGCAATTATTATGTTGTAGTCGTGATCAGCGCATAAGAGTCACGGTTTGATCGGTTTTAATGTGGTGCTACAACATAAAATATAAACCTATTTGAGCCATGCAGCAAATGCTAGGCGTACTTGCGGCTGATTTCGTCCCCGGCTTTTTCAACTTCTTCACGCATTTTTGCACGGGCTGCTGCAATGCGTTCATCGAGGGCCGGATCCGCCACGGCAAGAATCTGGGCTGCCATCCATGCGGCGTTACGGGCACCAGCTTTGTCCAACGCCACTGTGGCAACCGGGAATCCGGGAGGCATTTGCACCGTGGCAAAAAGCGCGTCCATGCCACACAAGGCAGCGCTTGAAATGGGAATGCCAATCACAGGGCGAGTGGTGCGGGCAGCCACGGCACCCGCCAGATGGGCAGCCATGCCAGCGGCGCAGATAAACACGCGCGCGCCTTCAGCTTCGTAACGGCGCACCAGTTCTTCGGTGCGTTCAGGGGTACGGTGCGCGGAGCTGACCGTGATAACGCAGCTCACGCCAAGGCTTTTCAAAACGTCTACGCAGGGGCTGACTTTTTCTTCGTCAGACTTTGAACCCATAAGAATGACCACTTGCGGCATAGTCTCACCTTCCTGTCATACGGCGCAACGCGCCAAAACTCTCTTGCGATAGTGATGGGCCTCTATTTTCCTGCCAACCGACGGATGCCCTTTTCGCCAATATCAGTACGGTGAAAACCGTCCTTCATGCGCACCTTGGCCACACCGGCATAGGCGGCCTTTTGCGCCGCCGCCAGGCTGTCGCCGAGGGCGGTAACGCACAAAACGCGCCCGCCGTTGGACACCAGCGCTCCATCCTTAATGGATGTTCCGCTATGAAAAACCTTTACGCCAGGCACGCTGTCAGCATCCTCAATCCCTTCAATGGGCAAGCCCTTGGCATAGGAGCCGGGATATCCCTTGGCGGTAATCACAACGCCAAGCGCCGTCTGGCTGGTCTGGCCCAGGCTTGCCGGGTCAAGCTTGCCGCGCACGGCGTCCATCATGATTGCGGGCAGGTCGCCGTCCAGGCGCATGAGCAGGGGCTGACACTCGGGGTCGCCAAAGCGCACGTTGTATTCCAGCACCTTGGGGCCATCGGCAGTCATCATCAGGCCTGCGTAAAGTACGCCCACAAAGGGGTGTCCGTCCTTGGCAAGCTCTCGCAAAATGGGCCGCACCGTAAGATCCGCCATTTCTTCAAGCATGCTGTCGGGCAGAACCGGGGCCGGGCTGTATGCGCCCATGCCGCCGGTATTGGGGCCCTCGTCATTGTCAAACACACGCTTGTGATCCTGGGCAGAAGGCAGGGGCACGGCGCGTGTTCCATCGCATACGCAGAGGAAGGATGCTTCTTCGCCCACCAGACATTCTTCAACCACCACGAGGTTGCCAGCATCGCCAAAAGCGCGCTCAGTCATGATTTCATCAATGGCGTCCAAGGCTTCTTTTTCTGTCAGGGCAATGATAACGCCCTTGCCCGCCGCCAGACCGTCGGCCTTGATAACCAGGGGGGCCCCCACCTTGTTGATATGGTCGCGGGCCGCTTGCGCATCGCTGAATACCGCGCAGTGGGCCGTGGGCACATTGGCGCGGTTCATAATTTCTTTGGCAAAAGCCTTGCTGCCCTCAAGCCGCGCGCCATAGCCATCCGGCCCAAAGCTGGGGATGCCAGCCTCGCGCATGCGGTCAACAATACCCAGCGTCAGGGGAAGTTCCGGCCCGGGAATAACCAGGTCGATGTGTTCCTTCTGCGCAAAGGCCAGCAGGCCGTCCAGGTCGTCCACAGCCACAGGCACGTTGACAGCCCCTTCGCTGCTGGTGCCGCCGTTGCCGGGCGCAACAAATACAGCGCTGACTTCGGGGCTTTGCAGAATCTTCCAAACCAGGGCGTGTTCGCGGCCGCCGGAGCCGATCACAAGGATGCGCATGCTGTCTCCTTACTCCAAAAACTTTTCCGTTTCAGTAGGCTAGGTTGTAAAGCGGCAAAACCCGTATGAGTTTTGCCGCTTGATGGTTGGCTATTGCCAGAGCCACGGCAAGGCCGTCAGCTCAATATCCGTAGCAGTGCGCCACAGATAAAAATGGCCCCTCGCTGAGGCGAAGGGCCATTTATCCCACTTAGTTGGGGTGAACCTCAAAGTCGCTCAAATCCGCAGGAACGTTGGGGTTGGTAGCCGAAACGTCCAAGGGGTAGGCTGTGATCATGCACTGGCGGCTGCCGATGCCAAGATCAGGCGAGGTGTTCAGGCCTACAACCAGATCAAGGGTGCCGTCGTTGTTCACGTCAGCCAGGTCAACTTCTGCCACAGAACCACGGATGCGGCGGGTCTTCCACTTGAGGCCAAGGCCCACGCCGTCCCAGTACAGGGCGTGGATTTCACCCTGGGGGAAGAAGCGATAGCGGTCAAAGAACTGCGCAGCGGTGGATATGGGCTTGTTAACCAGCAGGGTGTACTCGCCCGTGTTGCCGATATCAGCAGCGATAAGGCGCATGGGGGCAAAGTATTTGCTGGGCAACTGGTAGTTTTTGTCAACGCCAAGGCCGGGCATACCCTTGTAGTGGTCCATGCCGGTGGCAGAGCCAGAGTAGCGTTCCATGGTGGTGTGCAACAAAGAGTTGCCGTGTCCCTGGAAGATCTTGAGGCGTTCGTCGTCAGTCAGCATGACAAGCTGTTCGCCCTTGCCATTTTTGCCGGAGGGCAACCACACGCAGTTGAACACCGTGGCGCCGGTGGGCAAATCAAGACGGGTGCCAAGGGTGTACTTGCCATCCTGCTTGTTCATGATGCGCACGCCAGGGGCAAAAAGCTTAAGCGAATCCCACGCCTGACCCACAAGGGTGGGGGAGTAGGTGGGGGGTACGCGCATCACGCTGAGGTAGTAGGGAATGCGCTCCGCAATGGGGGTGAGCTTGTTGCCCTTGAAGCTGTAGATGAAAGAGTAGGGGCGGTTGCTCGATTCTTCAGAGGTCGCCACCACAAGGGCCATGCAGCGGTCGCGGTTAAGGTCGATAGCGCGCATGGAGAAGTTGTTGTTGGAACGCGAAACCACGGTTTCGCCCAGCAGCTTGAGCTGCCCGTTGTTGGGCCAGCTGTAGATGCGCAGATCGTGGTCGCTCAGGATGGCGATTTCATTTTTGCCATCGCCGTTAAAGTCGCCCACAGCCATGTCTACCATGTTGTAATGGAGACGCTGGGTGCGCAGGCGGGAACCGTCTTCAGCACCAGCACCCTGATAGCGGAACTGCGGGTTGAGATACACCTGCTGCTGACCGGTTTCGTTGGTGACGATGTCGCCATTGGCGGTCGCGCCACGCGCAGAATTGGCAGCGGTGGAGCCAGGGGTGCGCATTCCGGCAGAAATGCCAAAAACTTCTTTACCAAGGGCGGTGGTCAGTTCCTGAACCGCAGTGGTCAGGCCACTTACGGGTGCCTGGGTGGTTTTACTCCAGGTTTTGCCAGCTTTGTCCACACTGTTGATAATCACAGTGCAGTCATTGCCCATAACGCTCACAGAACCCCAGATGGCGTTATCTGTACCAGCAGAGCGCAGGGCCTGTTTGGCCTCTGCCAGGCTGGCGGCTTTGCCTTGACCCGAGCGGGTTTCGAGCATGCCGGGTCGGTCAAGGCGTCCCTGAATGGTAGCCGGAACAGCCTTGGAAAGGTAGGCGTAGCTCTGGGGGGCATTGACCACAAAAGGCAATACCACAGCGCTTTTTGCGGCGGCGCTGACAGCGCCCGCAGCAACGGCGACGAGCAGCAGGCAGACCGAAAAAGTCAGTCGCATGGCGAATTTCATTCCATTCTCCTTGAGTATTCACGCAAATACCCGGTAAAGTACGGCCTTGGGCCGTTGTTGCGGCAGCCGATAAGACTATCAAAAAATCCAATCCGGCACATCCGCACTGGCGCACTATACGCACACTTGCTGCGCCGTGCAATACACAAGGAGCCCGCATAGCAGGCCACAATATATAAATTCCTTGCGAGAAGGGCTCTCTGTCAATAATATGCCGCCATGCCGAAAACTCTTATTCGTTCTTTCCGTATGGTATGCACCCCCGAGCAGATTCCCTTGGTGGAAGCCTTGTTGCGCGCTCAGGGCTATGATTTTGAGCCAGAGCCGTTCTCTCCCCTGTGCCGCCGCCTGGTGGTGGAGCCACGGCCTCTTGGTGGTTCGCTTGCCGCATTTTTCGGCTACATTTATATTCAGGATCGTTCTTCCATGCTGCCGCCGCTGGCGCTGGCCCCGGCAGAGGGCAGCGCTGTACTCGACATGTGCGCAAGCCCCGGCAGTAAAACGGGTTTTTTGGCCCAGCTTGTGGGTCGCAATGGCTTTGTGCTGGGCAACGAACTCTCGCCCACGCGCCTTGGCACCCTGAGGGCCAACCTGCACCAGCTCAATCTGATACAGGCCGCCACCTGCTCCTACAGCGGCGATGCTCTGCCTCTGCGCCCCGGCTCATGGGATGCAATCTTGCTTGATCCGCCCTGTTCTGGCTGGGGTACGGCAGAAAAGCATCCTCAAGTGCTCAAGCTTTGGCAGGGAGACAAACTCGACAGTCTCACCGGGCTGCAACGCCGTTTGTTGCGGCATGCGGCATCGCTGCTGCGCCCTGGTGGTCGGCTGGTGTATTCTACCTGCACAACCAACGTGGATGAAAACGAGGCGCAGGTGCATTTTGCCGAGCAGGAGCTGGGGCTCGAGCGCGAACCTCTTGCGCCCATTCCCGGTTTTGTGTGGGAGGAGCTGCCCGGCGGTGAGGGCACCTTGCGTGTGGACGGCGCTCGTTCACAGGCTCAGGGTTTTTATGTGGCCTTGTTCCGCAAGCCGGGGCAGCCGGATGTGGCAGCCCTGCCCGATGAAAACAGCATGGCAGATACGTGGAACAATATTTTTGATGCCCCCGGCAGGGATGCCGCCAGCCTCCGACCATCTGACGCGGCAGAAGATCTGGCTGATAGCCTGGGCAGAAGAATACCCAGCGGACGGCGTGGCGGGCGCAATCGCGGCAATGACCGGGCGACCAGGTCTGCCGAGCGGGCCGTGGGCCGCCTCTTGCCGAAGGAAAGTCTTGAGTGCGCCACCTGCGACCCTGATTTGCTGCCTCCGGGGCAGGCGGTGCTGTACGGTGAGCATGTGCGCTTTGTGCCGCCCCATGCCACGGCCCTTTTGTCTGGCGACAGTGTGTGGCAGGGTTCCTTGCTGGGCAAGCTTTGCGGCGGCACACTGGATGCCGCGCCGCGTCTGCGCGTGCTTATGCCCCAGCCGCCGGAGGCCGCCTCCAACCTTGTGCTGGAAGATGTTGCCGACATTACAGCTTTGTTGAGCGGGCAGAGCCGTAAAACCGGGTTGACCGGGCGCGAGGCGGGCTTGTGGTGGCGAGATCTGCCGCTGGGTCGCATTGTCCTTAAGCAGGGAAGGGCCATCGCCAGCTTTAAGTAGCGTTATTTGGGCAAGGCGCGCGTGCGCGTCCATGCCCCTTTGCCAATTATCAGGCCGCCTTTGCCGCGCGCAAGGCGCGGGTGCGCCACCTCTGCGCGCTCAGTTTTTTGCAGTTGCCAGCATGCGTCTGCCCCACACGGCCTGACCGAGGGAAAGCCCGCCATCGCCGGGCGGCAGTTCGTGGTGGGTGAGGGCTTTGAGCCCCTGTTCCGCCAGCGCCAGGGGAAGCAGCCGCGCCAGTGTTGAGTTTTGCAGCACGCCGCCGGTCAATCCCACCGCGTCCACGCCCAGCTTGCGCGCCGCGCGGCCCGCCATGGCTGCCAGTGCCCGCGCAAGGCTCAAATGAAAACGCGCCGCGGCCTCGGTTGCGTCCATGCCCTGGGCCTGAGCCTGAGCAACATGGGCAAACAGCCCTGCACTGTCCATTTCAAGCAAGCCTTCCCTGGACGCAATGCCCACAGGCCAGACCAGCGGGGCCACGTCCTTGTCGCGCGCTTTACCTTCCAGCGCCGCGCGTATGCGGGCATTGGCCCTGTTGGCGGCATCTTCAAGCCGAATGGCGGCCTGACCTTCATAACTTGTGGCAAGGCACAGGCCCAATTGCGCGGCCACGGCGTCAAAGAGTCGTCCGCAACTGGAAGTGGCGGGGCAGTTGATGCCGCGTTGCAGCATTTCCGCCACCGCAGCGGCGGCCTGCTCCTGCTGGGGCAGCCAGGGCGATTGCAGCGGCGAGAGTGGTATCTCCGCCTGTTCGCAGAGCGCGCGCAGGGCCAGGGCGATCCGCCAGGGCTGACGCACCGCCGCATCCCCGCCCGGCAGAGCAAAGGGTGACAATCGCCCCTCTCTGCGCCAATGGGCATGTTCAAGATCCATAAACAGCAATTCCCCACCCCAGACAGTGCCATCGTCGCCCAGTCCTGTGCCATCCAGACAGAGTGCCAAAGCGGGGCCGTAGTGGCTGTTTTCCGCCAGCACGGCAGCGGCATGTGCGGCGTGGTGCTGCAAGCGCCATAGCGGCAGCCCTTCGCGTTCGGCGCGGGCCTCGGCATACCGGGTGGAAAGAAAATTGGGATGGGCGTCGCACACCAGCGCCGCGGGCCTTACCTCCAGCAGTTTTTCCAGATGGGCGATCACTTCCTCATAAAAGGCAAGGGTGGCGGGATTTTCCAGATCACCGATGTGCTGGCCCAAAAAGGCCTCGGCCCCGCGCGTCAGGCAGATTGTGGCTTTGAGCTCCGCCCCTGTTCCCAGTACGCAAGGGGAGCTTTGCTCCGCCTTGGGCAGAAAAACCGGGCGTGGCACATAGCCACGGGCGCGCCGATAGAACAGAGGTTCCGCCAGCAGGCTGGCGGTTGGCGCAGATTTGCCGCTTGCTGCGGCAGGGGCCAGCCCCGGCTGAAGCGTTACCACGCTGTCGTCCACGCGCACCAGAATATCCCGGTCGTGCAGCAGCCACGCGTCTGCCAGATGGGCAAGGCGGGCCAAGGCCTCGCGGTTGCCAAGGCAGATTGGCTCGCCCCCGGCATTGGCTGAGGTCATGACCAGTACGGGCGGCAGGCCCGAGTACTGACCGGAGCGTTGACCGGAGCGCTGGGCCAGACGGTCAAAAAGCACGGCATGCAGGGGCGTGTACGCCAGCATGATGCCCACCTTGCCTGTGTCTGGCGCAACCCCTG
>QKDT01000168.1 GCA_003251995.1 Desulfovibrio desulfuricans | reverse complement strand
GCACCCCAAGTGCCACGGCAAGCCCCGCCACAATGGCGACCGCGCCCGCCACGTCGGTTGGCAAGATGGGTACGCCCAGCAGCAAGGCAGAGAGCGCCATTCCGCTCAAAGGATTGAGCATGTTATACGCAGCAGCGGTGGAGGCCCCTTGTGTGCGGATAAGCAAAAGCCATAGCCCCATACCAAGCAAACTGACCACGGCAAGCCAGGCCAGCGCCATCAGGGCTGGAGTGGAAACAGCAAGTGGGGTTATTGAACTTTGCCAGGCGGCAGGGGCAAAGCAGAGCATGGCGCAGACCGACATCCAAAAATTAACGGGCAGCACAGGCATGGAGCTGTACCTTCCACGAAACAACACCGCCCCCACAGAAAAGGCCACGGTTGCCCCGGCAGCCAACAGCACACCCAACGCGGCTCCGCCACTGAGATTACCCACGCCCACCATGCCAACTATGCCCGCCAACGACAGCGCAAACCCCACGAGCTTTGCCGCGCTGAACGATTCCAGCCCACGCGCAACCCCTAGCAAAAGAGTGACAAAGGGCGAGCAGGATACGATCACAACTACCCACGGAGGCGATACCAGTTGCAAAGCAGAAAAGCTTAATCCCAGGTAGGCAACGTTATTCAGCAAGCCAAGCACAAATCCGGCCCGCAACGCTCTGCCCGCTTTCGGCCCCCACAGGCTTTTGCCGCACAGCAGCCCCAGCACAATCACCGTGCCCACAAAACGGTAAAACAGGCTGACAAATGGCCCCATTTCCGTCACCACGATCTTTCCTGCCACAAAGGCAGAACTCCAGATAACGCTAAAGCACACTCCAACTGCTATGTTGCGCCAGGTCAGCCGCCTTGGCGTTGCGGCGCATGTTGACGCAGCACAGTTCTGCATTTCAGTGCCAGCAGTAACGCATGGCGATGTACCCTCGGGCTTTGCGGCATATTCTGTATGGTTCATCATTCCCCCTTGTGGATCAGTGCCCGCATGCGTTCACTCTAGGCGGGGGCTTGATAATTTGTAAAATTTATTTTTATCATCTGCACATTAATTAAACTTATTTTGAGAGCAACAGCCATGGACACTTTGGCAGACACGCGCAGCGTTACGCTTGAGCACATGCGGGCCTTTATCGCCGTGGCCCACAGCCGCAGTTTTCAAAATGCCGGCGAACAGCTTTGCCGCAGCCAGTCGGCTGTAACGCAGTCTGTTAAAAAGCTTGAGGCTCACCTCAACTGTACGCTGATAGAAAGAGGCAACGGTCACACCTTTGGGCTTACCACCGCGGGCCAACGACTGCTCCCAGAGCTGGAGGATATCCTTGTGCGCTTTGACGCTGTGCTGCGGGCCGCCCGTCAGCCAGAGTTGCGGGGGCGCATTACCGTGGGTATTCCGCCAAGCTTCAGCAGTGTGGAATTGCAGGCTGCCATGGCTCGCCTGCTGGCGCTGAACCCCGACCTACAAATTGGCGTTATTTCAGCAATGTCTGCGGATATCGACCGCATGCTTGACGACGGCAGCCTGGACGTAGCCCTGATCAACCAGCACCTCTTTGACAGCAGCCATGCCCCTGAGGGCATATTTGAGGTGCTTGCCCAGCAACCCCTGCACTGGGTTTGCGGCGGGCAAATGGCGCTTGCTCCCACGGCCCCGGTGCCACTTGCCACATACAGCGAGGGCAGCCCGTGGCGCGCAGCCACATTAGAGGCGCTGCACACCGCTGGCAGAAGCTATGATTTTGCCTATGTGAGCGCCTCGTATGAAAGCCTGTGCAGTTCAGTGCTTGCCGGGTTTGGCGTAACCGCCCTGCCCGATTGGGATATGGACGGACGCTTTGTCATTCTTGATGGCAGTTGCGGCTTGCCGCCCTTGCCGCAAGTGCGCACGGTGCTGAAAACAGCGTCTTCAAGCCCGGTATTACGGCAGTTCTGCGACTTCATTATGCAGTTGCCCTTCTTTAAAACCTTGCGGCAGCAGGGCCAAGCAGCATAAAAAAAGCCCCCGAATCCTGAGATCCGGGGGCTTGAATCAGTCATACACTACACCATTGTATGGCGGGATGAACCAGGCTTGCGAACACTATGAGAAATTTTGTTCTCCGCCAAGAAAGGATTTCTTTTTATAAAGGGCGTGTACTCTTCGGTACTCGACCTGAATAAAAAAGATTCCTGACGCAGACAGAGAAAAAAGCCATAGTGCCAACAGGCCCTAGCCTCTGTCCTCCAGCGCCGCCACAGAAGGCAGTACCTTGCCCTCCAGCAGTTCCAGCGACGCACCGCCGCCGGTGGAGATATAACCCATCTTTTCCGACAGGCCGTATTTCTCTACCGCGGCTACAGAATCACCGCCGCCCACAACCACAAAGGCCTTGGAGTCGGCAAGAAAGTTTGCCAGATCCTTGGTGCCAGCACCAAAGGGATCGGTTTCAAACGCGCCTACGGGGCCGTTCCATACCACGGTGGCAGCCTTGGACAGCAGCTTTTTATACTGCGCGAGGGTTTCGCGCCCGATATCCAGAATCATCTGGTTTGCGGGCACATCGCCCACTGCGCAGGCAGTGACAGCCTGCCCCGGTGCCAGTTCTTCAGCGGTAACAACATCGACGGGCAAGGGCATGTCCCTGTTCAGGTTCTTGGCCTGTTCCATGATGTGCTTGGCATCGGGCACCAGATCTTCCTCGCACAACGATTTGCCGACCATGTACCCGGCAGCCGCAAGAAAGGTATTGGCAATACCGCCGCCCACAATGAGTATATCCACTTTTTCCAGCAGGTTTTCCAGCAGGGCCAGCTTGGTGGATACCTTGGAACCGCCGATAATGGCAGCCAGAGGACGGGCGGGATCGTCCAGAACCTTGGCAAAGGCATCAAGCTCAGCCTGAAGCAGCGGCCCGGCGCAGGCGACTTTGGCAACGCGCACAGCGCCCTCGGTGGAGGCATGCGCACGATGTGCGGCCCCAAAGGCATCCATTACATACACATCACCCAGGGCGGCAAGCTGCGCAGCCAGTGCGGCATCGTTCTTTTTCTCACCCTTAAGAAAACGCACGTTTTCAAGCAGGGTTACAGCACCGGGAGCGGCCTTGGCTTCATCCAGGGTCGCAGCAAGGGCCACAGGCTTGTCCAACAGCTCAGAAAGCCGGGCAGCCACGGGCTTGAGGGAGAACTGCTCTTCGTACTGCCCTTCGGTGGGCCGACCCAGATGCGAAAGCAGCACCACGCCCGCGCCCTTTTCAAGAGCTGCACGGATGGTGGGCAGGGACGCGCGGATGCGCTTGTCGTTGGATATCTGTCCGTCCTTCATGGGGACGTTCAGATCTTCGCGGATCACAACGGTTTTGCCATTCAGGTCCAAGTCCTGCATTTTTTTGATAGGCATATACGTTCTCCCTGTAAGAGGATTTGCTTCGTTCTGTCTGTCAGTTACTTCGCAAGCTGCCGAAAGAGGCCTTCCGCCAGTTCCAGCACGTGCGCCACGGTAAAGCCCAGGCGCTCAAATACCACCTTGGCAGGTGCGGAAGCGCCAAAGCGCTCCATGCCCACCACTGCGCCGTCCAGGCCCACATACTTGCGCCAGTAATCCGCAGCGGCGGCTTCAATGGCAATGCGGGCCCGCACGCCATGGGGCAGCACGCTTTCCTTGTAGGCGGCATCCTGCGCGTCAAAAATCTCGGCGCAGGGCATGGAAACCACGCGGGCCTTGCGACCATCGGCGGTCAGTTGGTCAGCGGCTTCAAGGGCAAGCCCCACTTCCGAACCGGTGGCGATAAGAATAATCTCGGGGGTGCCTTCGCAGTCGCGCAGCACATAGCCGCCACGGGCGATGGCCTCCACCTGCGCGGCATCGCGCTGACAGAAGGGCAGGTTCTGGCGGGAGAGCGAAAGCCCCGTGGGTGTGTGGATGCTTTCAAGGGCGCTACGCCATGCCACGCCGGTTTCCACTGTGTCGCAGGGCCGCCACAGGTTGAAATTGGGCATAAGGCGCAGCATACCAAGCTGCTCCACAGGCTGATGCGTGGGGCCGTCTTCGCCCACGCCAATGGAGTCGTGCGTCAGCACCCAAATGGAGCGGATGCCCATGATGGCAGCAAGACGCAGGGCATTTTTGGCCTGGTCAGCAAAGGACATGAACGTGCCGGCATAGGGAATAAAACCGCCGTGCAGGGTAAAGCCGTTCATGATGGCGCTCATGCCGAATTCGCGCACGCCGTAAGAAACATAGTTGCCCTGGTGGGTCTGCACGTCCATATGTACGGACGAGCTGGTCAGTGTACCCACAGAGCCGGTAAGGTCGGCAGAGCCGCCCACAAGCTCGGGCAGGCGCGGCACAAGGCATTCAAGCGTTTTCTTGGAGGCCACGCGCGTTGCCGTGGTTTCAGCCTTGCTCACGGCTTCTTCAATCATGCCGCGCGCAATGGCGGCCCAATCCTGAGGCAGATCACCGCGCATGCGGCGGCTGAATTCGGCAGCCAGCTCGGGATTGGCCTTGGCGTAAGCGGCAAAAGTGTGTTCCCAGGCGGCCTCGGCAGCCTTGCCCGCGTCGCGCGCATCCCATGCGGCATACAGATCCTGAGGCACGGTAAAGGGTTCTTCTGTCCAGCCAAGGGCTGCGCGGGTTGCGGCGATGCCCTCGTCGCCCAGGGGCGAACCGTGGCAGGACGAGGAATCGGCCTTGGGCGAACCAAAGCCAATGTGCGTACGGCAGATGATCAGGCTGGGGCGGCTGTGATCGGCCTTGGCCTCGGCAATGGCGGCATCCAGGGCGGAAGCGTCATGCCCGTTGATGGGGCCGATAACCTGCCAGTGGTACGCGCGGAAACGCGCCGCCACGTCTTCGTTGAACCAGCCGTCGATCTTGCCGTCAATGGAAATACCGTTGGAGTCATAGAGGGCGATGAGCTTGCCAAGGCCCCAAGTGCCTGCAAGGGAGCAGGCCTCGTGCGAGACGCCTTCCATCAGGCAACCGTCGCCGGTGAACACATAGGTGTGGTGGTCAACAACCTTGTGTTCAGGCGTGTTGTAGCGGGCGGCAAGCATGCTTTCGGCAAGGGCCATACCCACGGCGGAAGAAATACCCTGCCCCAGAGGGCCTGTGGTCATTTCAATGCCCAGATCTGGCTCATATTCCGGGTGGCCCGCGGTCTTGGCGCCCCACTGGCGGAAGTTGCGCAGCTCTTCCATGGGCAGATCATAGCCCGTGAGGTGCAGCAGCGCGTAGAGCAGCATGGAGGCATGACCGTTGGAAAGCACAAAACGGTCGCGGTCAAACCAGCGGGGGTTGACCGGGTTGTGCTTGAAACCATGACGCCACAAGGCTTCGGCCATGTCGGCCATACCCAGAGGCGCGCCGGGGTGACCGGAACGGGCTTTTTCAATGGCGTCCATGGCAAGGGCGCGGATGGCATTGGCGCATTGTCTGCGGGTGGGCATGACTCTTTCCTCTATTTTTGCGTGATATGGTTGGCGGCGCGGCGTCTCAGGGCATCTTCCGCTTGGCGGGGCGTTTTGCCCGCCAAAGGGGCCATAAAGGCGGCAAGCCGTTTGTCATATGGTTTGTGACCAAAAAAGGCCGAGCCGGACACGAGAACTTCCGCACCGGCATCCACAAGCTGGGCCGTGTTTTCGGGGCATACGCCGCCGTCTATCTGGATGAGCGCCTCAGCCCCGCCGTTGGCGTCAAGCATCTGCCGGGCGGCGCGGATTTTGTCGAACGTGGCGGGAATAAACGCCTGCCCTGAAAAACCAGGGTTCACGCTCATAAGCAGCAGCATGTCCATGTCTGCCGCAAGCCACCGGGCCGCACTTAAATCTGTGCCGGGGTTGAGGGCAAGGCCCGCCTTGCAGCCCATGGCGCGGATTGCCGTGAGCGTGCGCTGCGGATGCCTGTCGGCCTCGGCATGGATAACCAGCATGTCTGCCCCGGCCTTGTAAAAATCAGCAATGTAGCGTGCCGGGTCGTTCACCATGAGGTGTACGTCAAAAAAAAGCCCGCTGACAGCCCGTAGGGCCTTTATCAGCGGGGGACCAAAGGTGATGTTGGGTACAAAAGCCCCGTCCATCACATCCAGATGCAGCCAGGTAACCCCGGCGGCCTCAAGAGCGGCAAGCTCTTCAGCCAGGCGGGCAAAATCGGCAGACAGCAATGAGGGCGATAAGATCATGATTATATCGGGGGGTGAACGAGTTTGCGGGGGAGGGTCACCAACAGAAAGGGTCGCCTCCCCCGCGTCCCTTCCCTGAAATATGTTGTGTTGGCAGATAGCTGCCGCCCGTCAGGGCATTTTCATATGCAATGCGCGCAAGCCAATGGGCACGTTAGCCTTGCGGCAGCGCAAAGCTCAGCGTGCATGCCCCCCGCGCAATGTTCAGCCTTAAAAATACGCATCCTCAAAACCACGGCGGTACGCCGCGCCCATGTGCCTCAGCTATTTTTCGCTGAGCAGGCGGCGCAGCGAGGTAAGCTCCCGCTGGAGCATGCGCATAAAATCAGGGTCCGGCACCGCCGCCACACGTTCGGGCAGGCTTTCATCCACAACGGCGCTGCCCGAAAGCACCCGGCGCGCGCCTTCAATGGTCATACCCTGCTCGTGCAGCAATTGCTGGATACGCCGCAAGAGGGCCACGTTTTCTTCCGTGTACAGGCGCTGCCCCTTGCCGGTGCGCAGCGGCGCCAACTGGGGAAACTCCGTTTCCCAGAAGCGCAGCACATGGGTTTTGAGGTCGAGAAGTTCTGCAACCTCACCAATGCGATAGGTATTGTCGGGCGTTTGGTCCGACATGGCATACCCCTCCTGACACTCTCTGAACATGTGCCGGAATTGCGCAGACCCGAAAAATCCGGGTCTGCGCGCACCAAATTAAATCTTAACGCCCAGAGCGCTTACCAGCGACTGTGCCACCTTCTCCCGCTCTTTGTCCACTTCCGTATCCTTGAGGGTACGCTCCGCATGGCGGAAGGTAAGCCTGAAGGTAAGGTTGCGCACCGGGTCTTCGCCCTGCTCCGTCTTGGGTTCAAAGTAGTCAACCAGGGCTACGTCTTCCAGCAGGGGCAGTTTGAGGCCCAGCACATGGGCCGCAACGTCGGCTACCTTGAGGCCCGGCCCGGCGGTAACGGTAATATCGCGCCGCACAGGCGGATACACCGGCAGGGGCGCAAAGCGCACTATAGCGGCGTCGTGCAGCTCACGCAGAATTTCAAGATTCATTTCTGCCAGCCACACATCCTTGCGCGCGTGATATTCGTCAGCCATGACGGGCTTAATCCGGCCCATAATGCCCACGGCGCGGCCCTGAACAAACACGTTTACGCACGGCAGCAAGAAGGCATGCTCCTGAGCAAGCTCATACGTGGGGGCCTCAA
Organism: Desulfovibrio desulfuricans; assembly: GCA_003251995.1. GTDB lineage: Bacteria > Desulfobacterota > Desulfovibrionia > Desulfovibrionales > Desulfovibrionaceae > Desulfovibrio > Desulfovibrio desulfuricans_B. Next base: position 365 of record QKDT01000168.1, on the reverse strand, counting down.
GATGCAGATAGTGCAGCAGATTTTCCACCACGCCCTTGAGGTCGGCATAATCCATGTCGCCCTCTACCTGAGGCCAGGCAGTGTCGTAGCGCGCGCCATACAGCAGCACGCCCAGCATGCCCGTTTCGCGAGCGGTGGTTTCTGAGTTGGTATCGGCTTCAAAAATATTGGCAAGTTCAAACAGCCGCAGCCCCTGCGCGCCCTGAGCCAGGTTGTTGCGCAGGTCGTACAGCAGACCGGGAGCCAGGGCGGTACGCAGGGCGTCCTGCTCCGCCGAAAGCGGGTTCATGATCGAAATGCGGCCTTCACGCGGCATGGAAAGGTGATCCATGTCTTTATGGCCCACAAAGCTGTAGTTCACGGCT
>QKDT01000256.1 GCA_003251995.1 Desulfovibrio desulfuricans | reverse complement strand
ATTTCACAATAAATTGCTCAAAAAGATCAGCCTATCGTTTGAATAAACGATGCCAGTTCCGGCGTGGCGGGGTTGGCAAAAAGCGCCTTGGGGGCCCCGGCCTCGTGAACTTTTCCCTGGTGCATGAACACCAGCTTGTTTCCCACCTCGCGCGCAAAGCGCATCTCGTGGGTGACCATGATCAAGGTCATGCCTTCTGCTGCCAGCTTGCGCACCACTTCAAGCACCTCGCCCACCAGTTCCGGGTCAAGGGCAGAGGTTATTTCGTCACACAGCAGCATCTTGGGGCGCATGGCGAGGGCTCTGGCTATCGCCACGCGCTGCTGCTGCCCGCCAGAAAGCTGATCGGGAAAGGAGTTGAACTTGTCGGCAAGGCCCACCCGGGCGAGCATCTCTTCGGCAATCTCCCGAACATTGGCCTCTGAATCCTTTTTGACAATGCGCGGAGCCAGCATGACGTTTTCGCCAGCCGTTAGGTGGGGGAACAGGTTGAACTGCTGAAAAACCATACCCACCTTGAGCCGAAGGGGGCGCAGATCGGTTTCCAGCCCGCTGACCCTCATTCCGTCAATTCTCACAATGCCCGCATCAAAGGTTTCCAAGCCGTTAAGAATGCGTAAAAAAGTGCTTTTCCCTGATCCACTGCGGCCTATGACGGCGACTACGTCGCCTTCTTCCACAGTGAGGTTTACCCCACGCAATACCTTGGTTTCACCAAACTGCTTGTGCAGCTCGTCAACGACGACCAGTGGCATGGAGCCTCCTTTCGATGCGTCGGGCAAAGGCCGACAGCGGATAGCACATAAGAAAATAGCCCACAGCCACAAGCCCGTACACAAGCAATGGCCTGAAGGTTGCGTTGGCAATCATGGTTCCGGTTTTGGTGATTTCAATAAAGCCGATGATCGAGGCCACTGCCGTGCCTTTAACTACCTGTACTGAAAAGCCCACAGTCGGGGGGATGGCTATGCGCAAAGCCTGGGGCAGAATAACGTAGCGCAGTTGCTCTCGGCGGCTCATTGCAAGGCATTCCGATGCCTCCCACTGACCCTTTGGCAACGCTTCCACACATCCACGCCAGATTTCAGCCAGATATGCGCTTGTAAAAAACGTAAGGCCCAGCGTGGCTGCTGCCAGAGGCGATATATCAACTCCAAACAGGGCCAGGCCGAAAAAAATGAGGAAAAACTGCATAAGCAGCGGGGTGTCTTGAAAAAATTCAATGTACACCTTGGCAAGTTTCTGCAAATGCGCCTTGGGCGAGATGCGTGCAAAAAGCACCAGCAGGCCCATGCCGCCGCCCAGCACAAAGGCAATGACAGAAAGCAGTATCGTCCAGCCCGCACCCACAAGCAGGTGGCGCACCATATCCCAAAGGGTAAAGCTGATCATGCGCGCCCCCTGCGGATATAGTGTTTGCCAAAGGCATGCAGGCATTTGCGTACGGCTATAGCCAAGGCAAGGTACATGAAGGTGCTTGCCAGATAGACCTCAAAGGCGCGGAACGTGCGGCTCTGGATGAGGTTCGCTTCAAAGGTCAGCTCTTCGGCAGCTATTTGCGAACAAACCGAGGACCCAAGCATGACAATGACAATCTGACTGCACAGGGCGGGCCATACCGTTTTGAGCGCCGGGCGCAAAATGACGTGACGCAGACACTGCCAGCGGGTCATTGCAAGTGAATCGGCAGCTTCTATAAGGCCTTTGGGAACAGCGACCACGCCTGCACGGATGATTTCTGTCGAATATGCGCCCAGGTTGACAACCATCGCCAGTACGGACGCCTCCCACCCATTCAGACGCACCCCAAGGGCAGGCAGCCCAAAATAGATAAAGTACAACTGCACGATAAAAGGCGTGTTGCGTATGCATTCCACATAGACCGTAAAAATCGGGTGCAGAAAAGGCAGCCGCCACTCACGCGAAACCGCTCCCAAAATTCCCACGGCAAGTCCCACCGTTGCGCTGACCGCAGTAAGGGCCAGCGTCAGTGCTGCTCCCTGAACCAGCAATGGCCAGTTTGCCGCTATGGGCTCGAAGGTAAACTGATAGGCCATGGCTGTTCTCCCAACAGGCGGTCACAAAGGTGACCATTCCTAACGTATGCAACCGACGACTGTTAGCCAGAGATTTTTTGTAACTAGCGATAATCGTTTGGTTTGCAGCCCACAGATCAGTTGGCAACCGCATCTGCGCAATCAAAATCAGGTTGCTACGCGCATTCCTTATCGTTATGACTTTGTGGTCAGACCGGTAAGATTGGCGGGGCGGTTTTTGCGGGCATTGGCCTGACCGCCCTGAGCCGACTAAAAATCCTGCGGAAGCGATGTGTGCAGCCATTTTTGCGCAATTGCTTCAAGGCTACCGTCTTTTTTTGCCTGGGCGATAACGTCATTAATTGCCGCTTGCAGTTCTGGCTGGTTTTTGTTCAGCCCGATAAAACAGGGCGAGTTTTTGATGAGAAATTTGACCTCGAGTCGCTTGGTGGGATTTTGGCCGTTGATGGAAGCGGCTACCACGTTGCCTGTAGCGACCATCTGCACCTGGCCCGAAAGGTAGGCGGCGATGGTTGAACTGTTGTCTTCAAACCGGCGGATTTCTGTGGATGGCGGCGCGATTTTGGTCAGTTCCATGTCTTCCACTGCGCCGCGTGTTACCGCAATGGTCTTACCGGCAAGGTCTTCAGCCTTGACTGCTGTAATGTCGGCGGGGCCAAAGACACCATTGAAAAAAGGTGCGTAAGCAGCCGAAAAATCGATAGCTTTTTCTCGTTCCGCATTCTTGCCCAGCGAGGAGATGACCATGTCTACCTTGCCAGTGGTAAGATAGGGGATGCGGTTTGTACTGGTCACAGGCACCAGTTTGACCTTGACGCCCAGGCTTTTTGCAATAAGGCGGGCCATATCAATATCGTAGCCAACGGGCTGCATGTCCACACCCACAGAACCAAATGGGGGGAAGTCCTGCGGAACAGCGACGGAGAGAACGCCTGATTTTTTAATGGTTTTAAGCGTGTTGTCTGCCGCTTGAGCGCAAGGGGCGTAGGGTAGTGCTGTTATCAGCAGCATCGCTGACAGGACAAAACCAAGTCGTCTGAAAAGATTGTGCATGACGTCCCCCGAGGAAAATGTTGAAGTGAAACCGGTCAATATCCACGTTTTTGTTGTTGTCTGGTAAGACCGGTAAAAAAATGATTGCTCTGTTTCTACAAACTTGTCAATATGCGAAAAAGAGAAAAAATTAATCTACAAAGTGGTGGAAACTATGTGTGCAAAATTGCAGGGAAAATCAGATAAATCTACAAAAATGTGGAAATCGAGTTCCGAGGAAGCGGCGGAAAATATCCTTTCCATGATCCAGGCCAATAATTGGCAGGAGGGGCACAAGTTGCCGCCGCAGCGAGCCCTGGCGGAAACTCTGGGCGTTAGCAGGCCTACAGTGCGCGAGGCATTGGTCATCTTGGAGACAATGGGCAAGGTTTCTGTTCAGCCAGGTAAGGGCGTATTCTTGTATGCTCGTGCGCAAGAAGGTCTGCCTGTTACCGCATCTCGGCGGTCTGACCGGGCATTCATAGCGGGGAAAGAAACGCAGATTTATCAGTTTCGGCATGCCATAGAACCTGCCATAGCTGCGCTAGTTGCGCTAAACGCCACGCAGGCCCAGATTGACGATATGGGAGCGATGATGGATGAGATGCGGCAGGCCGGAATGCGCGGCGATATGCTGCACTTTGCACAGATGGATTTTGCCTTTCATAGCCAGATGATAGAGGCAGCTAACAACCCGTTTTTTATTGATGCGATGCGCCCGTTCTTTGACCTTTTTTCCGAAAGTCAGCGGTTGCCTTTTTCCAATAGGGAAGGAGTGCGCGACACCATGAGCGAGCACGAGTCGCTACTGGAGCATCTGCGCCTGCGTGATCCGCACGGAGCGCGCCGGGCCATGGAAGAACACGTTATTGCCACAGCCGCCAGAGCGGGTGTGCGCATTTCGTCCTGGTAGTCGCATGCCGCTATGTCGCAACAGATTGGAACGTGGGTTCTATACCCGCCCCAGGATCTGGCAGTAAAAAGGGCAACCAGTACACATCGGCCCTGATACGGTTGCTATCCAACGTTAGGAATTTTTAAATCAACAATAATTCTGGCAAGGTTTTGGGGCTGCGCCGCAAGCTCGGGTATAGTCTTCTAGCTGCCTTTGCGCGCTGGTTGTGATGGTGCTCTGCAATTGTGATGTCAGATCCTCCGAACGGTTTTTTGTTTCGGCGGGGACGTCATCGCTAGCGATTTGATACCGCTCACCGGAGCAGCAGGCTGTTTTGCAAGGGGAAAATTTCTGCAAGCGCTTTTGCGCGTAGAAACCGCTACGGCAAGGTTTCCGTGTGTACTGTAATGGGCCCGCGCCTGAGGTTTTTCAATCATTTTGATGGGCATAGACCCCCTAGCCATCATCCATCTTACTGAAAATCAAAATTTTTCTGGGGCTCGCATTCGTAAGGTGCCGCAACGGCAAAACCGCAAGCTGTATTGTCCCCGAGGGAGCTTTAATGGCGGTGTTCTGGGCGAGCAGGCTTGCCTGATCGCAATATCCAGGATGATCGTAATGATTTCGTTCATGCTTTGGTACAACAGACGAGGGCATCTGTGCGGGTTTTAGGGTTCTCTGTTGCCGTGCGGTAGAAAACAAAAAAGCCGGAGCATTGCTCCGGCTTTTTTGTTTTCTGCGCAGTGCAGTTTAGTAGCGGTAGTGGCTGGGCTTGTAGGGCCCTTCAACCTTCACGCCAATGTAGTCTGCCTGTTCAGCGGTAAGCGTAGTAAGTTTGACGCCAAGGCGGGCAAGGTGCAGGCGGGCCACTTCTTCATCCAGTTCCTTGGGCAGGGTGTAGACCTTGTTTTCCAGCGATTCAGAGGCAAGCTTGAGCTGGGCCAGGGTCTGGTTGGTGAAGCTGTTGGACATAACAAAGCTGGCATGACCGGTAGCGCAGCCCAGGTTAACCAGGCGGCCCTCAGCCAGCACAATGATGCTGCGACCGGATTTGAGCGTCCACTTGTCCACCTGCGGCTTGATGTTGAGGCAGGTGATGCCGGGGGTGTTTTCCAGATAGGACATCTCGATTTCGCTATCGAAGTGACCGATGTTGCACACAATGGCCTCGTCCTTCATGGCTTCCATATGCGCGCCGGTGATAACATGGTAGTTGCCGGTGCAGGTCACGTAGATGTCGCCCTGGGCCAGCGCGTTTTCAACCGTGGTAACTTCAAAGCCTTCCATAGCGGCCTGAAGCGCGCAGATGGGGTCGATTTCCGTCACCAGCACGCGCGCGCCAAAGCCGCGCATGGACTGGGCGCAGCCCTTGCCCACATCGCCATAGCCCACAACCACAACAACCTTGCCCGCCACCATGATGTCGGTGGCGCGCTTGATGCCGTCAGCCAAAGACTCGCGGCAGCCGTAGAGGTTGTCGAACTTGGATTTGGTAACCGAGTCGTTGACGTTGATGGCGGGGAACAGCAATGTTCCTGCTGCTTCGAGCTGATAGAGGCGATGTACGCCGGTGGTGGTTTCTTCTGAAACGCCCTTCATCTTGGCGGCAACCTTGTGCCAGTGCTGCGGGTCTTCCTTGAGGCGCAGCTTGAGGCGGTCAAGAATGCACTGAAATTCTTTGTTGTCGGTCTTCTGGTCAAGAATGCTGGGGTCGTTTTCTGCTTCATAACCCTTGTGGATCAGCAGGGTGGCATCGCCGCCGTCGTCCACGATAAGGTCGGGGCCGCTGCCGTCAGGCCAGGTGAGGGCCATTTCCGTGCACCACCAGTAGTCTTCAAGGGTTTCGCCCTTCCAGGCAAAAACCTTAGCCATGCCAGATTCCGCAATGGCGGCTGCGGCATGATCCTGAGTGGAAAAGATGTTGCACGAAGCCCAGCGGATGTCTGCGCCAAGGGCATGCAGGGTCTTGATGAGCATGGCAGTCTGAATGGTCATGTGCAGAGAGCCGGTGACCTTGAGCCCCTTGAGCGGCTGCGTGGGGCCATATTTTTTGATGCACTCCATCAAGCCGGGCGTTTCACGCTCGGAAAGCTGCATTTCTTTCTTGCCAAAATCTGCCAAAGAAATGTCGGCAACCTTGTGGTCCAGGGTAAGGTCAAGGGGCTTGATCATTGTGTTCTCCTATCCGTAATTTGGTATTGTCGATAATATTGGTAGCATACGTACGCTCTCGCAGGCGTATGCACACCTTCAGGAAATTGTGCTAGCGGGCCTCGGCGCTGAGCAGAAGCATGGTCATGTTTCTGTTCACCTGCATATGCTGGCATTGCAAAACCGAAAAACCCGCGGCGTTCAGATCAAGGCCAAGCTGCTGTTCGTCAAAGCCAAGCCAGCGGTCTCCATAGCGGGTGCGCATGGTTTCGTCTGCATGACGTTGAAAATCAGCCACAAACAGCCTGCCGCCCACAGCCATGATGCGCCGTATCTCGCGCAGGCCTTCAGCAGGGTCAGAAAGGTGGTGCAGCACAAGGTTGATACAGGCAAAATCCGCCTCGCGGTCACGCAGGGGCAGGTGGCTCAGTTCGCCAATACGCAATGAAACGCGGCCCTCTGCCAGATCTTCGGGCATAAAGCGGCGGCGGCAGATTTCAAGCATGCGGGCAGAGCCGTCCACGCCAATAACCCCGCGCGCCTTGGGCAGCATGCGGGCAAGCACAGCGCCCGTTCCACAGCCCAGATCAACAGCGGTTCCGCAACCGTCCGGCACGGCTTCGCAAACAGCTTCAGCCAGGTCAAATGCGCCCAGCACCTCACGATTCAGCTCATCCCAGTCTTCCGCAATGGCGTTGAAAAACTGGCGGGTCTTGAGGGCGCGCTCTTCAAGGATCTGCGCTGCCATATTGAGGTCTGCACGCATGGCGGCATCCGGGTTCACAAAGGGCGTGATGGCGGACAGAAAATCGCGTTCATCACCAGAACGGGGGGTTGCATAAAAAACCCACAGGCCATCGCGGCGTGATGTAAGAAGCCCCGCCTCTGTGAGAATTTTAAGATGACGTGAGACGCGCGATTGGCCCATATCAAGGATATGAACCAGCTCGTTGACCGAGAGTTCGTAATGCAGCAGAATGTGGACAAGCCGCAAACGGGTTTCGTCCGAAAGCGCTTTGAAGTAGAGAAGTGCCATGTGCTTCCTAGTAAATCAAATTTGATTGATGTAAGTATCAATATATCAGCATATAGTCAATATGTTCACCGCCGAACCTATCCGCAACCCTTGCTCAAGCGCGCCAGGGCTCGCTTTTGAGCTCTCGTCAGAGGTGCAGTAATGCCCGTATTCCGCAAACGCCAAAAGGATACGCAGCCCGTGCATGCCATGGAGGTTATGGCCTCCGTAATGGCTGGGCTTGGCGCTGCCCCCGGTCAGGGTGAAACCCGGGCGCGCCTGCAACAGCTTTGGCTTAACTGGGAAATGGTCATGGGGCTGGAACTCGCGCCGCTGGCGCGCCCCTTAGGCCACCACCGCGATGTGCTGCTTATTGGAGCAGAGGACGCCATGTTGGCGCAAGAGCTGCATCTTATGGCGGGAGAAATACTGGAACGGGTCAATGCCTTCATGGAGCAGCCTTTTTTTGGCGCCATAAAGGTCAGCCTGCTTATGGGCAAGCGGGGGTTGGACAAATCCGGGCTGGACAAGGCCGCCATGCAAAAAAAATCAAACAAGGATAAGGCCGCCATGCAGATGCGCAGGCCGGAACCCAAACTCG
>QKDT01000097.1 GCA_003251995.1 Desulfovibrio desulfuricans | reverse complement strand
CCCTCAAGGCCGACCCCAGCATCGCTGGCGTGCTTGTGCAGCACTCCGAAACATCCACCGGCGTACTGCATCCAGTGGAAGAAGTGGCGCGCATTACCCGCGACACCGACACCCTGCTGCTGGTGGACGGCATCTCTGCCGTGAGCCTCGCCCCCTGTCCCATGGACCAGTGGGGCATAGACTGCCTCGTTACCGGCTCGCAAAAGGGCCTGATGCTGCCCCCCGGCCTCGCGCTGCTGGCGCTTTCGCCCCGCGCATGGAAGAGGGCCGAGAGCGTCACCCCCGGCTGCTTCTACTTTAACCTGCCCAAAGAACGAGCCAAGATCGCCCAGGGGCAGACCCTGTTTACCTCTGCGGTGAACCTTGTGGTTGGCCTGGACGAAAGCCTTGAAATGCTGTTGGAAAATGGCCTGGAAGCCGTTTACGAAAAGCAGTGGGCGCTGACCATGCTGGCCCGCGCGGGCGTTACCGCCATGGGGCTTGAGCTGTACGCCAAAACCCATTTTGCCTGGGGTATCACCAGCGTGATGCTGCCTGCGGGCGTGGACGGCACGGAAGTTTTGCGCATCGCCATGGATAAATACGGCGTGTGCATGGCTGGTGGGCAGGATCACATGAAAGGCCGCATGGTGCGCATAGGCCACATGGGCTGGGTGGACTGGGCCGATCTGGTCGCCGGTCTGCACGCCCTGAACCGTGGTATCATTGAAGCAGGTGGACACTGCGGCTCGCGTGACTATCTTGAAGAAGCGCTGGCTGCCTACCGTGCAGCCCTTGCAGGCAAACCGGGTGAACCTTTGTCGTTGATCCACAGTTAGGCCATTGGCCTACGCAGGGCCAGTGCCAATACTGCTGCATGGCGCAACATTCCGCTCTGTCAGGCCACACGCCCTAGCAGGGCGCAAGCCCTTGCGCTGACGGTCAAAGCTTGTATGTTGATCACATGTGGGCGGCGTAACCTGCCGTTACCGTAACCGTTTACGTGCCATGAGGTCGCCATGAGTGACAATAATTGCGGCTGCAAAGCCGACAGCCCCATGCCGGAAGTGACGTTTTCGACCTTTATCATTTCCCTGGCATCATCGGCTCTGGTGCATTTGGGCGAAGTGCCCAACCCCGAAACCGGCGGCACGGAAACAAGCCTGCCGCTGGCAAAGCACAGCATTGATGTGCTGGAAATGCTGCGCGCCAAAACGGAAAACGGGCTTGAAGAGCAGGAACGACAGCTACTGGAAAGCATTTTGTACGAACTGCGCATGAAGTTCGTTATGAAGTGCGGCCCCGACTGCGCCTGTCAGTCAAAAAAAGCTTAAGGCTCTGACGGCAACGCTGGCACGCGGCATCCTGCGGTTTGCCCGGCGCAGCCCGTCACTACCATTGACCATACTGTTTCCAAAGGATCGGCGGCATGAAGACAATCAATGTGGGTCTGGTGGGCATTACCGGCTACGCGGGCATGGAGCTGACGCGGCTTCTCGTGAGCCACCCTTCCATGCAGCTTGCCATGGCCTGCTCGCGGGCAGAATCTGGCAAGCGGCTTGGCGATTTTTATCCTTTTCTTAACCACATGCCCGGCGCGGATGTGGTCATCAGCGTTTTTGACCCGCAAGAAGCCGCCCGTCTGTGCGACGTGGTCTTTCTTGCCGTGCCCGCTGGTACCGCCATGGATATGGCGGAGCCGCTGCTGCGCGCCGGGGTAAAGGTTGTTGACCTTTCTGCGGATTTTCGCCTGCGCGATCCCGAAACCTATGCCACCTGGTACAAGCGCGAACACATTTGCACCGACCTGCTGCACAAGGCTGTTTACGGCCTGCCCGAGCTGTATGCGGCTGAAATCGCTGGCGCAAAGCTTATCGCCAACCCCGGCTGCTACCCCACATCGGTGATTCTTGGTCTGTACGCCGCCATCAAAAATGATCTTGTGCATACAGACGACATCGTGGTGGATGCCAAATCCGGGGCCACTGGCGCGGGCCGCAAGGCCGTTGTGCCCACCCTGTTCTGCGAGGTTTCCGACAACTTCCGCGCCTACGGGCTGCCCACGCACAGGCATACCCCCGAAATTGAACAGGAAGTATCGCTGCTGGCGGGCCACGACATACGGATTTCGTTCAACACGCACATTTTGCCCACCAACAGGGGCATTTTGTCCACCATTTACACCAAGCTTAAAAATCCCGGCATCAGCCTGGATGAAGTGCGCGATGTTTTTACACGCACATGGGAGCACAGCCCGTGGGTGCGCATCTTGCCCAAGGGCGCGCTGCCCGAAACCCGTTTTGTGCGCGGGAGCATGTTCTGCGATCTGGGTCTTGTGGTAGACCCCCGTACAGGGCGGCTCATTATCATTTCCGCCATCGACAATCTGTGCAGGGGCGCATCCGGTCAGGCTATGGCAAACGCCAACCTCATGTGCGGGCTGCCCGTTGGAACGGGCCTCGACATGCTGGCCCCCTTGGCCTAATCCAACTGGCCTGGGCCTAGTGGCTTAATGCCAAGTGATCTGACGGTCTGTCAGCCGTATGGCTTTTCCCCCCAAAAAAACGTTGGGGAACAAAGCTTCTCATACGCTTGGCAGCCCTGACCACCGTAGGCAAACGATTTGCATTTGAGGCATAGCAGAAAGGCTTTCATTCCGAACAAATACGCACACGCGCCTTTTTCGGAAAAGCCTTTCTGCGTGCCGCACGACCTTGAATATTGATTGACCAAGCCCCGGAGAATGCCGCCCGAGTTTTGCCCGCCGCCTACCCACGGGCCGCAAAAAAGGAATGCCCATGCAACTGGAAACCGCCTTTCAGAATCCGCAATTGTGCCACAGCCTTCTTGAACGCCTCAACCGCGCCCTCGATGGTCGCACAATGCGCTTCATGGAAGTGTGCGGCACCCATACTGTTGCCATTTTTCAAAGCGGGCTGCGTTCGCTGCTGCCCAAATCAGTAACCCACCTTTCCGGCCCCGGCTGCCCGGTGTGCGTTACGCATGATGCGGAAGTGGCGGCCTTTCTTGAGCTTGCGGGGCGTGACCGCGTTATCATAGCCACCTTTGGCGACCTTTTGCGCGTACCCGGCCCCGGCGGCCTCAGCCTCAAGCACGCCCAGGCTCAGGGCGCACGGGTAGAAATAGTTTATTCGCCTCTGGACGCCCTCACCCTCGCGGCTGCCAACCCCGGCGACACTGTTGTGTTTTTGGGCATCGGCTTTGAAACCACGGCCCCCACAGTGGCAGCCACCTTGCTGACCGCCAGCCAGCGCGGGTTGAACAATTTCTGCGTGCTTTCGCTGCACAAACTCGTGCCGCCCGCCCTGCGCATTCTGCTTGAAGACAGCCAGTGCGGCGTAGAGGCCTTTTTGCTGCCAGGGCATGTCTCCACCATTCTTGGTTTGGAGCCTTACGAATTTCTGGCGCGTGATTTTCATGTGCCCGGCATTGTGGGCGGCTTCCAGCCCGCAGATATTCTGCTGGCCCTTTGCCTCATGGCAGAGCAGATGCGCGACGGCAAACCCGCCGTGGTCAATGCCTACCCCCGCGCCGTGGACGATACGGGCAACCCCCGCGCCCGTGCCCTGCTGGAACAGTTTTTTCAACCCTCGGACGCCCTGTGGCGCGGCATAGGCCGCATCCCCCAGAGCGGCCTGGCCCTGCGCCCGGAATATGAGAGCATGGACGCCATGAAGCGCCTTGACCTCACCCTGCCGGACGTTCCCCCCCTGCCCGGCTGTCGGTGCGGTGATGTCCTCAAGGGACGCATCACCCCGCCGGACTGTCCGCTTTTTGGCAAGCGCTGCACACCCGCCAACCCTGTTGGCCCCTGCATGGTTTCCACCGAGGGCAGTTGCGCTGCCTACTTCAAATATTCGGAGCGATAATGGACGAGTGCCTTCTTCTTGATGCGGGCAGCGGCGGCAGAGCCTCGCAGCGCCTTATTGCCCAGTGTTTCATGCGCCATTTTGCCAACCCTTTGCTGGAGCGCATGGACGATGCGGCCCTGCTGACCGATATTTCTGGCCCGCTGGCTATGAGCACCGACTCCTACACGGTCACGCCCCTGTTTTTTGCCGGGGGCAGCATTGGCAGCCTGGCTGTGCATGGCACCGTTAACGATGTAGCCATGTTGGGCGCCCGCCCCCGCTACCTGAGCTGCGGCTTTATTCTTGAAGAAGGTCTGCCTATGGAAACCCTTGAACGGGTGGTGGCAGACATGGGCGCTGCCGCCCGCGAAGCCGGAGTAAACATTGTCACCGGCGATACCAAGGTGGTGCCGCGCGGCGCGTGCGACAAAATTTTTATCAATACCACAGGCATAGGCCAGGTTTTTGCCTCGCCCTCGCCCTCGGGCCACAATGCCCGGCCTGGTGATGCGGTGCTGGTAAGCGGAGCCATGGGCGACCACGGCCTCACAGTTATGGGCAGCCGCGAAGGTCTTTCCTTCCTCACAGACGTTGCCTCCGACTCCGCCCCGCTCAACCATATGATTGAAGACATCATCAACAGCGTGGGCGAGGTGCATGTGCTGCGCGACCCCACGCGCGGCGGCCTTGCCACCACGCTCAATGAGATCGCCGAGCAGTCGCAGGTTTCCATTCTGCTGGACGAGGCAAGCGTTCCCGTTCACGAGGCCGTGCGCAATGGCTGTTCCTTCCTTGGCATGGACCCGCTGTACCTTGCCAACGAGGGCAAATGCATCTGCATTGTGCCAGAAGCCCACGCCGAAGCCGCGCTTGAAGCCATGCGCCGTTCGCCCTACGGCAAGGAAGCCACCCGCATTGGCACCGTAACCGAAGGCAAGGCTCAGGTGGCGCTGCAAACCCGCATTGGGGGCCGTCGGCTGTTGGGTATGCTTGAGGGCGCGCAGTTGCCCCGCATCTGCTAAGGCCATGGTGCTACGGTTCTTTTGCCCCCTGCCTGTGTCAGAAAGCCTTTTTATTTCGGTCGCGTAGCTTCCATACTACACGCACGAAATAAAAAAGCATTCTTCCTTGGCTGGGAACAAAAAGCGCTCATAGCGCCAAAAGTCCAAAACAGGTTGCCAAAATAATTTTAAAGTAGAGATAGTTAACGGGAGGCCCCCTGAAACTGTTGTCCTTGTTTCAACCGATTGCAGGCCCCTCCCGCCTGAAAGGAAAAAGTATGGATTCCACCTATCAGCGCGCCATGAACGCCAACATCACCCCGCAGATATTTTCCACCATGGTGAGCAATGCCCAAAAAGTTGCCGAGGCCTTTGCCGGTTCCGGTTCCGCCACAGTGGATGCGGAAAGCATCGCCGCCGTGTTCAGCCGCATGGTGGTTGCCCAGATCGAGATGTTTGAGAAGAAATAATTTTCTTCTCACGCTGCGAAGACATGGAGAGGCCGCCCCTTGGGACGGCCTCTTTTTTCTGTACGATGAATATCTGGAAGGTTAATGCGGGGCTAAAAAACAACCGGCCTCAAGGTTCAAGCCCAAGCCCATCACCACCGTGGCGCAACATAAGCAATCGATGTGGGCAAGGGCCAGCTTTCGCCAAGTATCTCGACCCGCAGGGGCTTTAACCATTCACCCACGGTGACATATCCGCCCCTTTGCGCAGAGCTTCGCGCACTTCAGACCACTGCCGCTCCGTATCTTCCAGCCGGGCCAGCAGGGTGTCTTCCGCCTGGGTGCGCGCCAGCACGGCAGCCACTGCCCCCTGCTCAAATACCAACCTCCTGTCGGCTGCCAGGGCCAGCACGGGATCGTGCGTGGCCATGACAATAATTTTATCCGAGGCCAGCAGCAGCTCAAGCGCCTTGCGCTTGTCCACCCCGGCGTTTTCAATTTCGTCAATCAGCAGCACGGGCGACCAGCTCAGCAAGGCCGTGTCAGCTATCATCAAGGCGCGTGACTGCCCGCCCGAAAGCTGGGTCAACTGAGTGCTGGCGTCAAAGGGTTCGCCAGCCAGATTGTTGGCTGCTTCAAATACCCTGGCTGCCGCGCTTTCGGGGTCAGCCACCTCACGGCTCAGGGCATGGGTGCGCAAAAAATCCATCACGCCCATGTCCAGCACAAAATTCATGTTCTGGGTCAGTTGGGCCACCAAACGCCCTTGCAGGTCAAAGCGCGTGTCTTCATCGGGTGCCTGATCATTCAGCAACACGGTGCGGCCCGTGGGGGTGTCGTTGGCAGCCAGCGATTCAATATCGCTCAAAAATCGGCTTTTGCCCGCACCAGTTGGCCCCAGCAGGGCCGTGATCTCGCCGGGCTTAAAATGGATATGCGTCTTTTCCGGCTGGCCCGCCTTGTCCCGCCCAGGGGTCAGGCTCAGGCTGCGCAGGTTTAGTTCCGTATTTTCACGCTCCATGGGCTTCTCCAAAATCCGCCTTTTTGACATTGCCCTTCTGGTAGCGCGCCCCTATGCGCATTTCACTCAGGCAGTAGGAGCAGATGGCGGCGGGCATGGCAAAACGCAACCGCATGTCGGTGACAGAGGCAATATCCGGCGCAACCGCCATGATGGAGGCAAGCTCCGCGCAGCCCTGCCCTGTCAGCCCGTTCACATGCCGGATAACAGCCTTCTGGTTCATCTGCCGGATACGGTAGCGATAGACCTCGCGCTCGGCCTGAGAAACAAGATCGCCCTTGGTTACAGCTACCACATCAGCCAGCCGCAACATGGGGCCGATTTTTTCCGGCGCGTCAATACCCATAAGATTGTCTATGACGCACAGGGCAAGAGCGCCACGCAGATGCGGCGAGCAGCGGTTGCACAGTCCCGCTGTTTCAATAATGCAGATATCGGCCCCGGTTTCCCCGGCCCAGGCAAAGGCTTCCTCCAGATTGGTGGCAAAAAAATGGTCGGGGCAAAGCCCGCCGGAAAGCGCCACAGAAACAGGAATACCCGCCGCCGCGTACAGCTCGTCGTCGCGGCTTTGCAGGCAGTCAAATTTTATGACGGCGCAGCTTACGCCCCTGGCGTTCAAGGCCGCGCCTGCCTTGACCACAAGCGAGGTTTTACCGCACGAGGGCGGCCCCGCCACGGTTATGAGACGCATGCGGTACCCGCTTGCAGCCGCCTGAACTTCAGGGCCAAAATGTCGCGCAGACTGTTAACATCGTTGCTTTCCACAAAATCCCAGCCCACCCACTTGAGTTTGGCGTTGGCGGGCAATCGTGAAGGTCGCGAGCCGTCCATGGGTATAAACCATGTAGCACTGTCTATGCCGCCAAAACCATTGGCAAAGAAATCCAGCACCGGGGCCATGCGTCCTTTTTCAGATTTTTTTGCCAGCAGGTAGAGCGGGCTTGCGGCTGCGCCGTCCTCGGGCCACACAACCTGAACATGCTCTGGCAGTTTGGTGCTTTCTGCAAAAAACAGAGGAATAATAAAGATGCCCCCGGCATCGGGCGCTGCGGTGCCGCACACCTTTGCCATGCGCGATGAATGCATGAAGCTCTTGATATTTGCCGCCAACCCGGTAACACCCGGCTCGCCAAAATCCTTATACTGGTTGAGCAGTACAGCGTCTGCCATGTCGTCGCCATCACCGCACATGACAATCTGCCCGCGGTACCGGGGGTGCATGAGGTCGCCCCAGTTTTTGGGTGCAGGCAGGCCATCAAGTTTTTTAAGATCAACCAAAAAGATATAGGGGGTTACGCCATAGATGGTATAGGCCCCGGCAGGGTCGGTCAGGCCAGCATCTGCGTACAGGGGATTGAGTACCCTGGGTTGCACGCTTTCAAAAACGCCGGTGTTCACAAATCGCCGCACAAATTCACCACGCCAAAAATCGCCAAACCCAAT
>QKDT01000002.1 GCA_003251995.1 Desulfovibrio desulfuricans | reverse complement strand
GCCCCTCATCGCTCCGGTACAATTTTTCAGATCTGCCGCCCGGTTTTTCCCTATTGGCCGCCCGCTGCGCGTCGTCGTGCCTATCTGCCTTTGTCTGCTGATGGCTGCCTGCATTGAAACCCGTTTGCCCGATGGCGTGTTAGCCACAGTCAATGGTGAATCCATCACCCTGCGCAGGCTGCAAACCCTGCTCGATAGCCGTTCACCCTCGTTGGGCGCCATGCGCACTCCCTCTCTGGAAAATATGCGCCGTGAATACGGCGAAGGGTTGGGAACCCTGATAATCTACGCGCTGGTGCGTCAGGATTTGCAGCGGCTCCAGATGTCTGTAAGCCCTGCCATGCTCGACGCTGCCGTTGCTGAAGTAAAGAGCGATTACGGCGGTGGTGACGGTCTGGACAAATATCTGGCTGAAGAGTCGCTTGATCCTGCCGAATGGAGGGCTTTGCTGTTTGATCACCTCTCCATGCTCACATTTGAAAAGCGTGTTCTTGCGGCTGGTATTCGTGTTTCGTTGCCGGAACTTCGCGAATATTATCAGGTTCACGAAGATGATTTTCGTATGCCAGAAACATTGCGCTTGTGCCTTATTGCGGGGGCATCCCGCAAAGATGTAGAGGAAGTTTGCGCCCTGTTTCCTGCTGGAACGTCGGTGGCGCGTACATCGGCGCAGTTGCAGTGCCAGAACGTACGCCCTAATGATTTGCCCCAAATATGGCGCAAGGCCGCTGCGGCACTCAAGCCGGGGCAGTGCGCGCCTGCGCGGCAAGAGGATGGGATGTGGCACAGCCTCGGTCTGCTTGAGCGCCATCCCCCCGCCAATATTTCTCTGGCTGAGGCCTATCCCTTGGTGGAAGGCATGCTGCGTGAGCAGAAAATGTCTGAGGCATTTGAGCGCTGGCTCGTAAAAACCTTGGCGGATTCTACCATCAAGGTTGCCAAGGAAATTGCCCCCGATTTGCTGGCACGGCCTTTAGCCAAGGCCGAAGCGCAAGGCAGCGGTATTTCAGCAGGGCAACGCGCATCTGGTGACGAAGATGACGATAAGGCCCCCACGCCGGGGGATGATGCGTACGAGGGAGATATCCCTGATGGGGCACAGGATCCCACCGCCAATGGATTGCAAGAAAATCATGAGCGTGGCCCGGAAAGTGCGCCGGCAGAAAAAGCATCAGGGGATCAGCCGCGCAGGCGTGATAAGGGCGGCTCTGATCGACGGCGCTGAGGGATATTGCATTATTGCCAGCCTGATAACTCTCTAATCGCTGCGGCAAGCGCGGTTACGTTGCATGTTGTGCTGGATTGGGATATAATTTTACGGATAAAGCGCGGAATTTATGCGCGCAAGCAGGGAGTATAACGTGAGAAAAACGCTTGTTTTGGCGCTGGTTATCTGTTTTATGACCGCTTTTGGCGCTCATGCCGCACAGATCAACAAAGTGGCGGCTGTGGTCAATGGCAATGTTATCACCATGTTTGATCTACAAAAAAATGCCGTTCCTGATCTTATGCGGGCGCGCCTCAATCCCAATGATCCCGCCCAGGCCAAAGCCATAGACGCTGTTCTGCGCAAGGCGCTGGACGGTATGATCATGGATATTCTTATTGCTCAAGAGGCCAAGCGGCTCAAGATCAAAATTTCTTCATCAGATGTTGATGCCGAGATCACCAAGATCATGAAGGGCAACCATCTCACCAAAAAGCAGTTTGAAGAACGTCTGGCCCAGCAAAAGACCAGCGTGGGTGAACTGCGGGCAAATATAGAAAAAAGCCTTGTGCGCCAGCGTGTTATGGGTATGGAAGTTGGTCGCCGGGTGGTTGTGACCCCTGAGGAAATCAAGGCCTACTACGATGCCCACAAGGATACCATGTATGACCGCTCTGGTTTGCACATGGGCCTGCTGGTGTATCACCCCAACGCCAATGCCGCAGCCCTGGCGGCGCAGATCAAATCTGGCGCTCTTTCGTTTGAAGAAGTGACGCGTAAATATTCCATCGCTCCCAACAAAGACAAGGGCGGCGACATGGGCGCAGTGGAGTGGGACAAGCTCAACCCCGAATGGGAAGCACGTCTCTCCAAAATGAAGCCCGGCGATGTGACTGACGTTTTTGAACTGCAGGGGCGCAAGGCTCAGGTTCGACTTTACCGTCCTGGCGGCGGGGATCTAAAGTTGCTCACCTTTGAGCAGGCCAAGCCCATGATTGACGGCATTCTGCGTCAGCCCAAGGCTATGGAGCGTTTTGAAGACTACACCAATCAGCTCCGCAGCCGGGCCGTTATTGATATCAGAATGTAGCGGAGCCGCCACGGGTGGTTCCGGCTTATTGCTGGCAACCGCCGCCCCCTCGGGGCGGCAAGACCATTATCGAGGCTTTTCATGACCTTAGTGGAATTGGGCGCTGCTTTGCGCGTTGAGCGCGAAAAGCGGGGTCTGGATATGGAAGATGCGGCAAACAGGCTGAAAATCAGCGCCCGTCTTCTGCGCGCTTTGGAGGAAGGGGACGAGCAGTCCTTGCCCCCTCTGGCGTACACCAAGGGGTTTATCCGTTCATACGCTTCCTATGTGGGGCTTTCGGTCGAAGAAGTCAGCGAGGCGCTTGGAGCGCTTGAGGGAGCTTCTGAACCAACAACTCCGCAAAATGTTTATGAACCCGAGATGGTTCTCACCCCGCGCCGCAGCCTCCGGCCCATTTTGGCTGGAGTGTTTATGGTTGGTGTGATTGTCGTGATTCTGATTGCCTGGCAACAAGGCTTTTTTGACTTTTTGGGGCGGCAAAGGCGCCGTCTGGCGCAACCCGCCCCCATGCAGAGCGCAGAGTCCGTTGACCCTGGCAACCTGGCTAGCAAGCCTTCTGTTTCACCTGCTCCGGCGGCCTCATCGTCTGCTGCGGCTCCTTCCAGCTCTGCGCAAGGCGCAGAGGGGGCTGCTGCAAAGGCACCTGCCGCGCAGCCTTCAGCCAACCAGCCCAATTCTGCTTCGGCTGCTGGGCAAACCACAGCTCCGGCTGCGGCCTCCGCACCTGTGCAGCCTGCCGCTCCCGGCTTGCCGCCTGTGCGTGGCACCGCCGCTAATGCACCCGTTGCCGGTGCGCCCTCGGCGACCGCCCCTGCTGGTTCTGCCGTAGCACCCGCTGCCGGGCAGCAAGGTACCGATACCCAGCCAGCAGCCCATAAGCTTATTATAACCGCCACGGAAGAATGCTGGATTCATTCTAACGCTGATAAAACCGATACGCGTCAGTTCTCGCTGCACAAAGGTGATACCTTTGCCCTTACGTTCAGCAAAAGCCTGGAACTTAAGCTCGGTAATGCGGGCGGTGTGCGCTTGCGGTATGACGGCGAAGATTTGCCCCCGGCAGGGCAGAGTGGTCAGGTGCGCAGCTTGGTGTTTCCCCCCGCGGACAGGCCATGACCGAATGGGCAGATCACGCGCTAGTGCTGCGTATTGGGCACTTTCGCGAGGCGGATCTGTGGCTGAAAATGCTTTGTCGCAAACACGGCCTGCTGACGCTGTTCGCCTTTGGCGGCAGCCGCAGCAGGCGTCGTTTTTGCGGCTGTCTGGATGTGCTTAACAGCTTGCATTGCAGGGTAAAGGCCTCGGGGCGCGGCAGTTTTCTTAATCTTGAAGAAGCCGTGCTGCTGGGCGGGCCGCAAAGTCTGCGGGGCAACTGGCGGCGCATGGGCCTGGCGGCTAATTGTCTGCGGTTTGTTGAAGCGCTTGGCGTCAACGATGAAGGCGCAGACGAGGCTTTTTTGCTGGTGGAAGACCTGCGTAAAACGCTGGAAGAAGCGCAAAACGTGCCATCGCTGCTGCCCCTTTTTTTTCGTTTGCGGTTTGCTGGCGTATTGGGTTTTGCCCCCGATCTTGGCAAGTGCGGCACCTGCGGCGCAGCCATAACCGGCCCCGCGCAGTTTGTGGTTGATGAGGCCCAGTTGCGCTGCCCCTCGTGCCGTGCCGCATCCGGGCCAGCGCGATATGGTGTGGAACTTGGCGCCACCGGGCTTGACCTTTTGCGCCATGTGCAGCAAGAATTTCCCTCCGGATGGCATGCTGAAGAGCTGCCTGCGGCGGATCGGCGCGCATGCGCCAAAGTCATTGATGGTTTTGTACAGTACCACTTGGGTCTGTCGTGGGAAGGTGGCTACTTTCGCCATGTTTGAGCGCATTTGCGCCGAAAATTTCTGATTCGGATTGGGATGGACTGGGGCGGTTTTTTATGGAGCCGCCACAAATATGCGTCTGAAAAAGGCTACGAACAAAGGACAGCGCATGTATTTTCAGGATGTCATTTTAACTTTGCAGAACTACTGGGCCAACCAGGGTTGCGTCATCGAACAGCCTTCGGGTGTGGAATGCGGTGCCGGTACGTTCAACCCCAACACGTTTTTGAGGGTTATCGGGCCGGAGCCGTGGAGTGTTGCCTATGTGGAGCCCTCCCGCCGTCCTACGGATGGTCGCTACGGCGAAAATCCCAACCGCCTGCAACGGTATTTTCAGTTTCAGGTGATTATGAAGCCCTCGCCGGACAACGTGCAGGATCTGTATCTGCAAAGCCTGAATGCGTTGGGCATCAACCCCGCGCAGCACGACATCCGCTTTGTGGAAGACGACTGGGAATCCCCCACCCTTGGTGCCTGGGGCCTTGGCTGGGAAGTGTGGCTCAATGGCATGGAAGTGAGCCAGTTTACCTATTTTCAGCAGGTGGGCGGCATTGACCTTTCGCCCATCAGCGTGGAACTGACCTACGGCCTTGAGCGCCTTACCATGTATTTGCAGGGCGTTGAATCTGTGTATGATCTGGCCTGGAATAAAAATGTTACCTACGGTCACATCTATCATCAGAATGAAGTAGAGCAGTCGCGCCACAACTTTGAGGCCAGTAATCCTGAAATGCTGCTGCGGCATTTCAGCGATTTTGAAGGTCAGTGCAAGGCCCTGCTTGAACAGGGGCTGCCCTGGCCCGCGTATGACTACTGCCTCAAGTGCTCCCATACCTTCAACCTTCTGGACGCCCGCGGAGCGATCTCCATCACCGAGCGCACCGGCTACATCGGCAGGGTGCGTGCCCTGGCTGCCGGAGTGGCGAGGCTGTATGCGGCCCAGCGTGAAGAACTGGGCTATCCCATGCTCAAAAAGGATGCGAGGTAAGCCGTGGCGACCTTTGTGCTTGAAATCGGCAGCGAAGAGTTGCCTTCCCGTTTTCTGGCCCCTGAAGAAGGGGAGCTGGCCTCCCGTTTTAGCGGCGCTCTGGATGAAGCCGGGCTTGAATATGGCGCATTGCGCGTCATGAGCACGCCCCGGCGCGCTGTGGTGATTGTTGAAAACCTCAATCCCGTTCAGGTGGAGAGGGAAGAAGTGGTCTCTGGCCCGCCCGTGCGCGTGGCCTATGACGCTGAAGGCAAGCCCACCAAGGCCCTTGAGGGTTTTGTGCGCACCAATGCCTGTGCGCTTGAAGATGTTTTTCGTGTAGAGACGGACAAAGGCGAATATGTGGCGGTGCGCAAGCGCACTGGCGGCGCGCCTGCGGTGGAACTGCTTGCAGAAATCTGCCCCACGGTCATTACCGCGCTGTCGTTCCAAAAGCGCATGCACTGGGGCGCGTACACCCTGGCCTATGCCCGCCCGTTGCGCTGGATACTGGCGCTGCTTGACGATGCCGTTGTGCCCTTTACCGTTGGCCCCATGACTTCCGGGCGTGAAACCAGCGGTCACCGTATCCACGGCGCTGGCCCCTTTGCCGTTGCCCATGCCAATGATTTTCTGGCTACGCTTGCCGGGCAGTGCGCCATCACCATTGATCCGGCGCAGCGTCGCAGTGTGATCATTGAGGGCGGCAACACCCAGGCGGCTGCCGCTGGCGGCAAAGTGTTGTGGAAGGATAGCCTGCTGGATGAAGTGCAGGGGCTTGCCGAGCATCCTGTGCCGCTGCTGGCTGATTTTGATCCCGCCTATCTTGAGGTGCCGCGTGAAGTGCTGCTGACAAGCATGGAGAGCCACCAAAAGAGCTTTGGCATCGAAGGTGCCGATGGCAAACTGCTGCCGCATTTTCTCACCGTGCTCAACATCACGCCTGAAGACATGGGCGTGGTCAAGCGCGGCTGGGAGCGTGTGCTACGTGCCCGCCTTGAAGACGCCCGCTTTTTCTGGCAGGCAGACCTGCGCGACACCTTTGACCACTGGCTGCAAAAGCTTGATTTGGTTATCTTTATCGGTGGTCTTGGCAGCATGGGTGATAAAACGCGCAGGCTTGAGGCTCTTTGCCGCTGGCTTGCAGAAAGCTGCGCCCCCGACCTTGCTGACGATGCCGCACGCGCGGGCCGCCTTTCAAAGGCAGACCTGGTGAGCGGCCTTGTGGGCGAATTTGATACCCTTCAGGGTATTATGGGCGGCATCTACGCTGACCGCAAAGGCGAAAGCAAGGCCGTTGCTGGTGCGCTGGGCGAGCAGTATCTGCCCGCCGGGCCGGATTCTCCGCTGCCCAAGAGCCTTGCTGGTGCGCTGCTTTCCATGGCTGACAAGGCAGATACCCTCGCGGGCTGCTTCGGCCTGGGCATGATCCCCACTGGTGCTGCCGATCCCAATGGTTTGCGGCGCTGCGCGTTGGGCATCATCCGCATCATGCTTGAATTCGGCCTTGCCGTTGATGTGCGGCAGTTCTTTGCCATGGCGCAGCAGCTTTACGGCGATCGCCAGTGGAAGCTTGCCCCGCAGGATGCTCTGGACAAGCTCATGGAATTTTTTGCGGCGCGTTTGCGCAACTATTTCATGAGTCAGGGCCAGGACACGTTGCTGGTGGATGCGGCCCTTGGCGCTGGAGCGGAAGACGTGAAAGACTGCGGCGCCCGTCTTGCAGCCCTTGCGGCCTTTAGCCAGGCAGAGGATTATGAGGCTGCGGTGCAGACCTTTAAACGTGTGGCCAATATCCTGCGTAAGCAGGGGCAGGCAGAGGCATTGTCAGACCATTGGGACCCCGCCTTGCTGCGTGAAGACGCTGAAAAGGCCCTTGCGCTCACGCTGGAGGAAATGCTGCCCCGTCTGGACTCCCTGTGGGCCGCCCACGATCACGCCGCCGCTCTGGCTTGCCTGAGCGCGGTGCGCCCTGCGGTTGATGCTTTTTTTGCCGGTGTAATGGTTATGTGTGACGATGCTGATCTGCGGCGTAATCGGTTGAGCATGCTGCGCGGCCTTGGGTCGCGGTTTGCCCGTTTGGCTGATTTTTCTGCCTTGCAGATGTAGTATTGTTGCGATTTGGGCGGGTGCGTGGGGCGTATTAGTATGTACCCCACGCACCCGGAATAAAAAAATATTTGAGAAAAAGACACGATTGCTTGACAGTTAGTCGTGCCGGTGGTAATTACCCGTCTTCGCGACAACGCGCTAACTTTTGTTTTCATGGCTTGCGCGGGCAAGCCCAACATATGTGGAGGATTCAAAGTGGCCAACCATAAATCAGCCCTCAAGCGTCACAAGCAGAGCTTGCAGCGGGCAGGCCGCAATCGCGCCGCCCGTACCCGCGTGAAGAACGCCATCAAGCAGGTTCGCGCCGCCATCCAGAACAACGAACAGGGTCAGGCTAGCGAATCCCTGTCCAACGCCGCTTCCGTGCTTGCCAAGGCTGCCGGTAAGGGCGCCATGCACTGGAAGAAAGCCGCGCGCAAAATTTCGCGTCTGGCTCGTGCCGTTAACGGCATCAGCGCTTAGTAGATTTTCTTTATTGGTTTGAGGCGTGCTTGCCCAAGGGGCAGGCACATTCCCTTACGGGAAGTTGTTAGTAAAAATTTTAAACAAGTTCACAGACTTTTCAAAAAATATTTTGAAAAAAAGCTTGACGGCGACTGTGACTTGAGTTAGTTTCCTCTTCGTT
>QKDT01000019.1 GCA_003251995.1 Desulfovibrio desulfuricans | reverse complement strand
CAAGGCATCCAGATGAGGAACAAATTCACGCTCACGAAGATCAACTGTGGGGCAATACGATTTGCACTTGGCACACCAATCTACCCGCTCACCGTGGGCTGCTCCGCTCTCGCGCAGTAGTTCCATAACGCCGCTGCCTTCCTCGCCACAGGCGGGGCATGCACCACGGCGGTATTTCCAATCCGCTCCGCACACGCCGCAGTGCAGGTGTTTTTTACCCCCGCCGCCAGCAAGAAAAACATTTTTTTCATCCACAGCCGGTTTATCCATCCAGCCTATGATTGGCAGCGCACCGCATACGGGGCAATACCCCTGTCGCCAAATATCACCCGCGTCCCAAGGGGTTTCGCCTTCCTCGTTAACGCTCAGCGCAGTCAACCCACGTAATACGGGGGCAACAATAAAGCCCGATACAAAATCAAGAACCAGCGGATCCAGACCCATTTTTTTGGCCATACCCGCCAACGCTTCCCTGTTGCCCGAAGCTACGGCGGCAACCAGTTCTTCCAGATTTTGCACCTCAGCCTGATCAGACTTCAAAAAGAAGTCTGTCAGTTTGGCCTTATGGGGAACTACCGCATCCATACGGCACAGAATGGGAAGCAGCTTTTCTGCACAAAGGCGCACCACAGGGGCCACACCAGCAAAGGAAGCCCCCGCCAGCAATGAGACCCCCTGCTCCATGCGTTGCGGCTGCGCTTGCGGCAGCGACACTCCCTCTTTTTTAAGACATTGCGCCACAGCATCGCCCAACTCTTCCTGAGCGGTAAGCAGCGGCTCAAAAGATCGCAGCACAGGTGCAAGTACAGGACGCCAAGTGATAACTTCTTCAAGGGTTTGGGCAACAGTTTGCCTTGCAGCAGCCATTACTACTCCATTTGCCAGGGGGCAAACCCCGGCTGCTTTTCCAGAACTATGCAACATTGAGAATGTGCGTTCACAATGTTTTGAAAATATTCACCCGGCAGCAGCACAACCGCAATAATGTGGTTTTACCCACAGAGGTCATGCGGTGTTCAATAAGAACGCGCACCAACCAGGTAATGTTAAAGCCAGAGGACACGCTGCAACTATCGCCCTTACAGAAAAGGCGACATCTTTTGCAGCAATTGTACTCTGATCGTGAACCAAAGCGAAGGTTTTGCCAAGCCCCTGCGCTGTTTTTCTACCCCCGCAGTTTGGCAACTGCGGGGGTAGAGGGGATAAGGCCTTACATGAAGGCCGCGTATTCGTAATAATGTTCTTTTTCTTCTGCCAACAGGTAGATGACGCTCACATCCTTGACGTCTGCCAGAAAAGCCTTGGGGAAGGTTTTTTTGACAATTTCAAGGCGCTTTTGAGCCATGGGCAGAATTTCTTCTCTTTCGCCAAAGGCCATGGTGCCCGTGGGACACGTTTTGACGCAGATGGGCAGCATGCCCGCCGTAACGCGGTCAATGCACATGTCGCACTTGGTCAGCCGTTTGGTCTTGGGGTCCAGCCGGGGGATATTGTAGGGGCAGGCGTTGATAACAGCCTGTGCATCTTCCGGGCTCAACTGGGCGCTTTTTTCCGTGGCGAGAACCATACCAGTTTTAGCGTCCTTGATGATGGCCCCAGGCACAGCCATGTCCGCCACATCTTTGCAGATGGGCGTAAGGCAATGGCGGCACTGGTCGGGAAAGAAATTCCACACAACGGTGCCATCGGGCTTCATGCGCTCGCGAAAGCGAACAATTTTAAGGTTATTGGGGTTCAGATCCGGCGGATTCTGGTGTGTGCCGCGCTGCTTGGTTTCATTGGCGGGCAGGTCATGCCATTCCTTACAGGCCAACTGGCAGCCCCGGCATGCCGTACACCGAGTGGTGTCGATCAAAAAAGTCTTCGGCATAGCAATGCTCCTTGACGGGCGCACTCCAGCAAGGAGTGCGCCCGAATCGTTAGCCTATTTCGGTCAGCTTGTCGGCCTTACGCAGATTAACGCAGCAGGCCTTGGATTCAGGAATGGTGGTGTTGGGATCAAACGCCGCAACGGTCAACCTGTTGGTGGAGTCGCCGCACTTGGGCGTTGTCCAGCCAAAGGCAAAGGGCATGCCCACAAGGTGGACTGTCTTGCCCATAACAGTGAAGGGACGAATGCGCACCGTCACCATGGCGATGGCCTCGCAGGTACCACGAATGCTTTCAAGAACGACGCCGTCGCCGTTTTTGATGCCCTTTTCCTTAGCCAGCTCGGGGCTCATTTCCACATAGAGCTGCGGCTCGGTTTCCAGAAGGTTGGGCACATTGCGCGTTTCGCCGCCGCCGCACCAGTGTTCGGTGAGGCTGTAGGTCGTCAGCACGTAGGGGTAGTTGGGGTCAGCCGGTGCGGCAATCTTGTCCATATCTGAGGTATGGAACTTGTACACCGGGCTGCTCAACTGCTTGGAGAAGGGATGACTCACCAGGGGCGTTTCCGCTGGTTCGTAGTGTTCGGGGAACGGACCATCGGCGGGGCCAGAGCCAAAGAACTGGGCATGACCGTCCTTTATCATGATAAAGGGCAGCTTGCCTTTTTCCTTGTCAGCCATGGGCGGCCAGGGGCCATCGGGCACGTCGCCCACCCACTTGGTGCCGTCCCATTCGATAACGGCTTTCTTGGGATTCCACGGTTTGCCGTTTACATCCACCGAAGCGCGGTTGTACAGAATGCGGCGGTTCACAGGCCAGCACCACGACCAGTTGGGGAACAGGCCAATGTTGGCCTGCATGGGCGTTTGGCTGGTGTTGCGACGTTTGGACTTGTTGCCTTCTTCTTCTGTCCAGCTACCTGTGTAGAGCCAGTTGAGCGAAGAAGTGGAGCCATCGTCCTTAAGCGCGCCAAAGGTAGGTACAAGCTGACCACGCTTGTACTGCTTGTCGCCCACCTTGCTGTCGGCCCAGAACAAACCGTTGATACGGCGTGTCCACTCCGCAGCGTCGTACTTGTCCGTCCAGTTCATCTTGAGGATGGGATCGGGCAGCACGCCGCCTTCAGTCTTGTACAATCCGCGGATTTTGTTGAACAGGGGTACCAGAATGTCAGCAAAATGCCGTGCCTCGCCACCGGGCGTTACGCCCATGTCGAACCACTGCAACCAGCGTCCGCTGTTACTGATGGTACCTTCTTTTTCAATACGGTGTGCCGAGGGCAACAGAAACACTTCGGTCTTGCAGGCCTTGGGGTCTACACCGGGGCGCTTCCAGTTGTCTGTGGTTTCCGAATTGTGCAGTTCAGAGCACACCATCCAGTCCAGCTTGTCCAGGGCGGCGCGCATCTTGTTGGTGTTGGGGAAGCTGTTCATGGGGTTAACGCCAAAAATGAAGCCGCCGCGCATTTTGCCCTGATAAAGTTTATCCATGGCAAACATGTACGAGCAGTCTTCACCGGGTTCCAGCTTGGGCAGCAGGCTGTAGCAGAACTCGTTTTCTGGCGTGGCCTCATCACCAAACCACCCCTTGAGCTGACTGACAACATACTTGGGCCGGTTGCTCCACCAGTTGGCGCTGTTTGGCAGCTTGGTGACAGGCGTATTGGCCTTGTTGTAATCGGTCAGGGTCTGCCACGGCGCACGCGGGATGGCGTTGTAGCCGGGCATGATGTGGTACAGGATGGCATGGTCGGTGGAACCCTGCACATTGGGCTCGCCGCGCAGGGCGTTGATGCCGCCGCCAGCCACGCCTATGTTGCCCAGCAAGAGCTGGATAAGCGTGGATGTGCGGATGTTCTGCACGCCAACCGTGTGTTGCGTCCAGCCCAGAGCGTACAGGATGGTGCCGGCCTTGTCCGGTGTGCCGGTGGCGCAAAAGGCCTTGTAAACCTTGAGCAGATTTTCCTGCGTAACGCCGGTTACGTCAGAGACGTTTTTGAGCGTGTAGCGGGAATAGTGATTGCGCATCATATTGATGACGCAGCGTTCATTCTGGAAGGTGGGATCAATGACAGGCGCGCCGTCAGGCCCTGTCTCCAGCGCCCACGACTTTTTGTCATATTTGCGCGTGACAGGGTCATAACCGCTGAAAAGGCCATCGTTGAAAGCAAAATCCTTGCCGATCACAAAGGCGGCATTGGTGTACTTTTCAACGTAATCCTTATGGTACAGCTTGTTTTCAAGGATGTAGTGAACCATGCCACCCAGGAAGGGAATATCCGTACCCGAGCGCAACGGCACGTGGAAGTCGCATCTTGCGGATGTGCGCGAGAACTTGGGGTCAACGTGCATAAGCACGGCGCCGTTGTCCTTGGCCCGCATAATCCACTTAAAGGCGACAGGATGATGTTCTGCGGCATTGCTGCCGATAATAAGCACTGCATTGCTATTCTTGATATCAATCCAGTGGTTCGTCATAGCACCGCGTCCGAACGACTCTGCCAGAGCCGCAACAGTGGGGCTGTGTCAGACCCGTGCCTGGTGGTCCATATAGACAACACCCAGGCCGCGCATTGCTTGATGTATGACTGCGCATTCTTCGTTAGAGGCGTGTGAGGTTCCCATCCAGAAGATGGAATCAAAGCGGTTAACCGTCTGCCCCTTGGCATTTTTGAGAACAAAGTCCTTGTCGCGGGCATCTTTAACGCGACGGGCAATCTGATCCAGTGTCCATTCCCAGTCTTTTTCTACCCACTGGTCGCTGTTGGGCGCGCGGTAAAGCGGCTTTTTCAGGCGATGGTCATTGGTATACATGGTAAACAAAGACGCGCCCTTGGCGCACAATGCGCCCTCGTTTACGGGAAAGTCCGGGTCGCCTTCTGTGGAAACCAGCTTGCCGTCACGCACATAGGCGATGACCTGACAGCATACCGAACAGAAGGGGCAGACGCTGATGACTTCCTTGGCGCCTTCTATTTTGAGTTTAACGGCGTAAGCCTGGGCCTCGCCCAGGTCGAAGCCCAACTGCCCCAATGTGAGGCAGAGAACTCCTGCACCGACGCCCTTGAGGAAACTCCTCCGGGTGCTTTTCATGATGACACTCCTTTTTTAGGCCTACACGCAACACAGGGCAGAAGCCTGCGTTGATATGGACGCCTCTGCGCGACGTCAATTAACAAAGATGGAGATTTGTGTTCACCATAGTTGAAAAAACGTGATATCGCAAGATACTTACTATTTTTTAATGGAAAAAGGCTTTGATTGTGAGCTTTTTCCCAATAGAAGAACTTTGTTTGCGATTTCAGCGTAATGTAACAGAAATACGTTGTAGACTGCCTACACAAACAGCATGAATTTACTCAAATTTCCGCCCAAGCCCACATTGAAATCATTACACTTTTTTCTTCAAAATTACTCCCAATTCCTGATACCAGAAACTCTATTGCATACAAAAAAAAGGCCCCGAAAATTTCAGGGCCTTTGCAAACTTCGCGGTGCGTATTTACGCACAATGCGTGTATTTACTTACCAAACCAGCACTTGGGATAGGTGCAGGTGTGGCACGCCAGACAATAAGCGCCCTCACCCATGCGGGCCGCCTCGGCGCGGGTAAGGCCACGGCCTGCCAGCATGCGCGGCAGCACAAGATCAAGAAAGGTGGTTTTAAAATACAGGGCGCAGGCGGGCACGCCCAACACCTGCATATCGCCCTGCGGGCCGGGTATGCGGCCCATGAGGCTCATGGTGCCGGGCAGCACGGGCACTCCGTGCAGCACATCGGTAAGCCCCGCCTCCACCAGTGCCTGACGCGTTACGTCATCAGGGTCAACCGAAAGCCCACCCGTGGTGATCAGCAGATCGGCCCCGGCTTCGCGCATGGCGGCAACAGATGCCCGCATCATGGCCTTGTCGTCCGGCACAATGTCGGTGCGCACCACGGAGCAGTCGAGCATGGTGACCTTGGCGGTTATGACAGGGATGAACTTGTCTTCGATAATACCCTGAAAGACCTCGGTGCCGGTAACAAGTATGCCAACCTTGGCCTTGCGCAAGGGCAGCACGCGGAACAACGGCCCGCCCTCCAGCGCTTCCAGAGCCTGTCCAAGCCGCTCGCGCGTGATATACAGCGGAATGGCCCGCGTACCACCAAGGGGGTTGCCCGCCTTGACCAAGGTTGCATCCTGACGGGAGGCCACCATGACCTCGGGCACCAGATTGAACCGGGTCATACGCTCCACATCCACGCAAAAAAGCCCGTTGCGCTCTGCCTTAAAATCTATTTTGCCTTCATGGGGCGGCAGTTCGTAGGTAATACCCTCACCAGCCATGCGGCGCGCAAAAATTTCTGCCACTTCATTTTCGTGTACCTGAGCCTGAGGATCATTGGAGGAAGCCGGACCGCCGGTCTGGGCGGCGTCATCGTCCGTAATCGCCACGTGGAAGCGGCCCATCTGCTGCAAGCGGCAGATATCACCCACAGAAATACGCTGACCGGCCTTGAATTCCGGCCCCTTGAACTGACCAGGATCGATACGCGTCATGTCGTGAGCCACGGTTTTGCCCACGGCTTCCTCAACAGGCACAACCCGCACGCCAGATGCGGCCTTGTGGCGCTCTGCGGCAAGCTCGCGGCAATCTTCCTTCAGTTCGCGGCGCGCCAGCACATAGGGGGCCTCGCCCTGACAGCCGCGACACACGGGGCCGTCTTCAACGGGGTAAGCCTCGCCGCACACGGGGCAGCTAAGGATGCGCGTCATGTGCTTATGGCCCATAAACCGCCGCTTGACGGTGATGGGCTCCACCTTACAGATGGTGTCGCCAGCGGCTTCGATCTCTGATTCAAGCAGGTCGATATCCTGATCTTTTTTAGCCTTTTCCTTAAAGAACCAGGCCTTGAGCTCGGGATAAGCTGCCATCTTTATCGGATCCAGGCTCACGCGCACGCCCTCGCCAGTGTACTTGTCAAAAAGCGACACGGCGTAGCGGCCCAGATTATGAATCTTCATCCAGTTGTTGCCGATGCTGCACAGGGTAAGCAGTTGCACCGCGTCAGGCAGACACTTGCCCGACTCCACCACCGCTTCAAACAGCGTACCCTCTGGCAGGTGCCGCTTGGCAAGCTCAACCATGTAACCGCCCACCAGCAGGCCGGGCGCAGCATAACCATGAAAATTCTCTGCAAGACGATGAAATTCTTTAAAAGTATAAGCCCCAATATCCATGTTTACTCCAACTCACTGCACCGAACGGCTAAGACCATCAGCGTCGGCAGTATTGTTCGCGCGCGTTGTCTCCGCTCTCCCAGGCGGACGCGCAGCCGCTCCGGGTAGCAAATTTGTAAGGCGGAAGACCCGTAATCAGATAAAAATCACGATTATTTCACAGACCGTGAACTTATACTCAGAGACTACTGGGAAGCGCCAAGAATATCCAGCGCCCTTTGCAGATCTTCGGGGCGGTTCATATTAAAAAAAGGCTGCGATTCTTTCAGGTCATAAGGCAGGCGGCATTGCCGTTCAAGCGGTACCACGTTGTTGAGTCTGCCGCCGTAGAAGGCAACCGAATCTTCAAACCAGGGCAGAGACGCTGTCTCATACACTGCGGAAAGGGCCTCTGGCCTGCCGCTGACTGCATCAATATAGAGGGTGGCAAGGGTATTTGCCGGGGCCGCCAGGCGCGCAGCCAGCAGTTTGCGCAAGGTGGGTGCATCCATAAATGGCATATCGCAGGAGAGCGCCAGCACCGCCGAAAATCCCTGAGCCTGCGCAGCCCGAAGCGCAGCCAGCACGCCCGCAATGGGACCGCTGTCGTTTTTATCGTCAAAGAGGCATTGATAGCCCGCACGAGGAAGCCCAAGGCGGCAGGATACCCAGCACTGCGGCAGCAATGCCGCCAGCAGGCCGTGCGTGCGCGCCAACAAGTCCGGGCTTGTCGAGCCATAAACGCGCAGCAGAGCCTTGTCGCAGCCCATACGCGAAGAGAGCCCCCCCGCAAGAACTACGCCCGCCACACGCCCACGCCCCATGTCCATCGTGCCTCCT
>QKDT01000339.1 GCA_003251995.1 Desulfovibrio desulfuricans | reverse complement strand
CAAGGCCGGTGCGTTGCGCCAGCAGGGTAGTCCACACCTTGGGGCGTGGAACGCCGTAGCCGTATGTGAGGCTGTCGCCCAGGCAAGTAATAATCATGATTGCAGCATATTCCCCCGTTGATAATTGGGCAATGTTTGCAACAGGCAACCCGCTGCCGCAGGGGCGTACGGGCGCGGGTTGCCTGCGCCCGCATCAGGCGGGCAAGCCCATCTGAAGGCGGATGTGGCGTATGTCCGACTCTTCAGGTTTAAACGGATAGTTGCGTATTCCCGGCCCTGGGCGGGAATTGGCATAGGGCCTGTTGCAGGCAACTTCGCCATCATGCCCTGTGCAGCCGCAGGTGCGGAAGGGTTCGCCTGTGTCGATTATCGCGTCCATTTCTGCCTTGGCGAGGCCATATCCCGTAAGCGCGCCCCGCTCATTATAGGTAAAAAACTGTTGGTGCGTGCGGTCATTGTCGATAAGCCAGCGCGCCAACTGGATGCGGCGGT
The DNA here is from genome assembly GCA_003251995.1 of Desulfovibrio desulfuricans. Taxonomy (GTDB): domain Bacteria; phylum Desulfobacterota; class Desulfovibrionia; order Desulfovibrionales; family Desulfovibrionaceae; genus Desulfovibrio; species Desulfovibrio desulfuricans_B. The sequence continues at coordinate 7,443 of QKDT01000339.1, read as the reverse complement.
ATTGATCAATGGGGGGCGGCAAACGGTGGGCAAGGGGCGAGCCACCTTCGGGAAAAAATGAAAACAGGTGGGTGTTGCCGCCCATGTCGTGTACCTGTTGCATGGCGCGGCACATGTCTTTTTCCGTTTCGCCCATGCCGACCATAAAATGCGCCCCAGCCATGCCGCGACCAAAAATTTCGAGGCTCTCGCCAAGGCATTGCCAGTAGCGCTTCCACGAGTGGGGGCCACCAACATTAGAACCACGGTAATGGTCAAACAGTTCAGGGGTGGCGAGGTCAATGGCCACACCAATTTTATCCGCCCCGGCGTCGCGCAGTTCTTCAAGGTTTCTGCGGGTAAGAATGGTGGGCGAAACCAGCATTGAAACAGGGATATCAATAGCCTGACGCAAGCGGCGGCATATCTCGGCGGCATCACGAGGCGCGCGGCTGTTGGTGAGCATGGATATGCAAATGCGTTTAACGCGCTGCTGCCGTCGAATAATACCAGCTATGATTTCATCAACGGTAAACGCGGGCCATGTCACGCGGATAAAGCTTTTGCTTGAGTTCTGCCGTTTTTCTTTGGCACCGGACAGGCCGCAGTAGGCGCACTTGGCAGCGCAGCCAGAGCGGTATGTCAGCAGCAGATTGATGCACGACAGGCAGGCGTTGCGATAAAAAGTGCCGGGGGCGAAATCAAGTGTCATGGCAGCGGCAAGGCTCATGCGGACTACTTCCGGACTTTGGGGCTGCGCTTGTTGCCAGCAGGTCGGGCACTGGTTTTCAAGTAGTTTGGCTTGGCTCATATATAATCTCCAGCATAATGTGTTGCAGCAAAAGGCGTTGCGGCAAATATCTTGAGGGAGGCAGCAGGGCTACCAGCCCGTTGTTCCTTCACCCAGCAGCACCGAGCAGCAGGTTTTGCGAAATTCTGCCTTCAGGTTCATGCGGGCTGCCAATGCGGCGGCTTCGTGCGAAGGCAGCGCCATTCGGTTGATGCCCGCCCGTATCGAAAGCACCTCAAGCGCGCTTGCATGCCGCCGTGGTCGGGCGCAGCCAAGGCTGATCTGGCAATGGGGCATGAGTTCGCGCGCCCGTATCACCAAACCGCATACACCACGCGGGTCTGGTTGCGGCACATTTTCCATAACGGTGCCTGCAAGGTTCATATAGGCCACAATAACCAGCAGTTCCGGCGGGTTCTGGGCCAGAATCTCCAGGGCGTGGTTTTCACCGGCAAAGCGTCCAAAATGCAGCCCTGCCACGATATGCGGAACCACGGGCATTTTTGCTGCTGCCAGCGCATCCAGGCTTTGACGCAACAGCTTGGGGCCATCGGGCAGGTGATAAACGCTGGTATAGGTCTTTTCACTGCCAATAACGTCAAGCAGCGCCTGATCTACACCCGCCTCGTGCAGCGCCTGGGCCGAGCGATCGTCCACCATGCCGCAATGAACAGAAATATAGAGGCCGGTTTCCTGCTTGATAGCGCTGATGGTGTCGGTAAAATCCTGCCACGGCACCTGGCCTCGCCCATTGCATCCGCCAGAAAGCAATACCCCTTGCGCCCCTTGCGCCATCAGCTCGCGGCATTTTTGCAGTAATCGTTGCGGGGAGCTGACGTCAGGCATGTTGAGCAGCAGTTTTCCACCACAGTGGGCGCACTGTTGCCGACAGTTGGCCCCAGTGACTGAAAGGGCGGGGTATTGGCCTTGCACGCCGTCGCGCACATACATGCCGGGCAGATAAAACCGTATTTTTTTGCCGTGGATTCGCCACGAAAGTTCCCGTGCTTCATTAAGCCGAGTCGTATCCCACCGAAGCTCCGGCGGTATATCGGCTGCCCATGACGAGCAGTAACCACCATATGTTCCTGGGGAATACGCCACGTGTGCTTCAGCTTGCTGCATAATATTCCCTGAATCCTATCCAGAATTTGTTTATGGCCTTGTCGAGCTTACCTGTATGGCCCTCCCACAAAAGGCGGCGCTGATGTGCATGGGACAATGCGTCTCCATAAAAGTCAGTCCATTCATCTTCATACCTGCGCAGAAGGCTCATATCGCCCTCAAGTACGGCTTTTGCCGCCCAGCGACCTGCCATCTCGCCTCCCATCACGGCCTGAAAAATGCCAGCGCCTGTGATGGGGTGGGTGTGCCCGGCAGCGTCACCAACAAGAACCGTGTTGCCGTATACGCATGACCTGGGGGAACCGGCGGGTATCCATCCACCGGTAAGGCCCAGAGGCCTGTCTGCCACAAGGCCAAGGCCGCTCATACCGCGCACAAAACGCCGCAATGCCCAGCGCAGACCTGGCATGCCGCGCGTGGGTAACATGCCGAGGCCCACGTTAGCCACGTTGCCCTTGGGAAACACCCAGGCGTAGCCAGCGCGGATGCTTTCATCAAAATAAATGTGCGTGTGCTCCATCTTTTCCAGCAGGGGGAGGCGCACCTGTATGGAGGGCAGGCAATGAGGACGTGGCAGGCCAAGCCAGCGCGCCACGCGCGAAACAGGGCCATCGGCGCCAATGACGACTCTTGCTGCAACGCCGATGGTTGCGTTGTTTGGCGCGGACAACAGCACTTTGCCGTCCGCACCGCCTTCGCGGCCCACAGCGGCATGACCGGGTAAAATCCTTGCGCCACAGCTCACTGCTGCGCGGGCAAGAGCCTGATCGAAAATCTCTCTGTCGATAACGCAGCCGGGGGCTGCCATATCCTGAATGCGACGCCCGTGCAAAAAGCTGCGCATGCCTGTTATGCGCTGCACGATATACTGGTCGCCAACGTCTGCCTGCCCCACAAGCCTTGCCGGGATATACTCCGCACAGCGCACGGGTCTGCCTACTATGTGTCGCCGCTCGGCAACCACAACAGAAGCCCCTGCCTTGGCTGCCGCACGCGCGGCACTTGATCCAGCCGGGCCAGCGCCTACAACAAGAACATCACAGTTGATCACACGCATGGGGCCACCCCCTGGGCAGAATTTTGCGCATGCTGCGCCACCCGCAATATGGAATGCAACAAGGGCATGTTCAGGTTTGTTTGACTGCTAAATTCTCCCTTATAGGCTTTTTCGCTCTGATCCAGTTCGTAACAAGTTGTATTTTCAATATCTATAAGGATTCCTGGCAGCCCCATGCGGTCAAAGTCATCCGCATGTTTGACGTAAAAGGGCTGGCAGCAGCAGCCAATAAAGGCGGAGATTCCCTGCCCCTTGAGCTTGCCAAGTTCTTCCATCCAATGTTCAAAATTTGTAATGCAGACAGTGCGCAGTTTGCGTTCATGCCCCAGAGTCCAGGCTTCGCCCACGGAGCACTCCCCGCATGCGCGGCAGGCCTTGGTAAAGCGAAGGTCGCAGTCCTTCAGCTTGGCGCAATAGGGCAGCAAGAGCGCCTGAGGCCCAGCCGCCAGAACCTCATCAAAGCTGCCGTTGGTGGTAAAAATGCGATTGCAATGCTCAATGGGGATGCCGTGCCGGGCTATGGCGGCCTTTTCCATAGCCATTCTCAAAGGGATGCAGATGTCTTCCGCGTCCATATCAGGAATGGCAATGTGCCCCTCGTCAAAGAAATCATGGATTATGGCGCACAGATGTTCCGTATTTAGTGGTTGCCCACGCAGGGCTGCCTCAAGGTCAAAAAGCGCGCGTGCGGGGAACGACAAAAAGTCGCCTGTAATAAACACGTTTTTGAGTACGCGGCGTGGCATGTTCAGTTGCATTGTCACGCGCACAAGGCCAAAGGGCGATTTGCGCGCACCTTGAACCACCTCTGTTTTTTCATAGGTGGGGCGCACCATGTCTATCCATTCCTGCGACTGAAAATAGGGCAGGCGTTCAGCAAGCAGGTCTTCTTCTTCTGCGGTCAGGCCCCCAGGCACAAGGTTGATGCCCATATGCCGTTCAAACGCTTCGGCAAGGGATGCCTTGATATCTGCGGATGCTGGCACATATCCTAGCTCCCATGCCAGACACGTGACCCGTTTTTTAACGGAATCAATTTCTTTTGCTTTCAGCTTTTCCACAGGCACACGCAGGCACTTGAGCATGGTTTCCACATCAAAATCTACCAGCAGCGTTCCCTGAAACAGAAAGGCAGCGTCGCAATCCGTGCCGCCTGTGCCGGAAATTTTGCGTCCCGCCACTTCAATATCGTTGCGGGGGCGAAAAGTGGCGTCAATGCCCATGCCGCGGAGTGCGGTGACAGTCGGCTCGCACAAGCGGCGAAACAGGTTGGCGTTTGGAATACCCACGCCAAAAAAGGATTTGTCGCAGATGAGTTCCCAGCCGATCTGGTTTTCATCAAACAGCAGGCCGCCACCGCCCGTGATGCGGCGGTTGATGTCGATACCTTGCTGGCGGCAGTAGGAAAGGCGGATTTCTTCCTGGATGGACTGATGAAAGCCCACCAGAACCGTAGCTGGTTTGAATTGCAGAAAACGGGGCGTGTCTTGAGAGCGTCCACTACCGCGAATTTCAAGCAGCACCTCGTCAAGGGCCATGTTCTCCGCCGCCGTAAGCGGCGGCAAATCAAGCAATCGCCACTGCATATGCGTCTCCTGATCGGGTGTATGAGCTCGGTTGGACCATGATCTTTCGGCCCAAGCCTCCACCCTGGTTGTGCTGCGTTATGTGCCGTGTGCTGCCCCTGGGGCAACGCCATCCCTGCTTCTGCGCGCCGTATTATCCTTGTTGTGCTGTGGTCGCAGCCCCTTGGGCCGCTTGGGCTGCCATTGCGGCTGCATTTTTGGTTTCACGTATGTGAGCTTCGAGGGAGCGGGCAACAAGCTGGCTCATGTCCAGAACTTCAATGTTTACCTTGTTGCGCTTGGCATAGGTGGTCATGGTGCGCACACACTGCTGGCAGTTGGTGACAATGGCCTGCGCTCCTGTGCGCATGGCCTCTTCCACCTTGCGTTTGGACATTGCCGCCGCAAGATCGGGGTCAATCATCTCCAGGTTCCCGCCACCGCCGCAGCACAGGCAATGCCGGCGGTTATGCTCCATTTCCACCACATTCAGACCGGGGATGCGGGCCATAACCGCACGCGGTTCGTCAAAAACGCGCCCGCCGCGGCCCAGATCGCAGGGGTCGTGATAGGTTACGGTCATGGGCAGCTCGCCAAGCGGCAGCCTGCCGTCAAGCACAAGCTGCATGACCATCTCGGAGGCGTGGGCCAGCTCAAATTCCGGCGGGTAAGATTCGCGCCATATCTGGTAGCAGGAGGGGCAGGTAAACACGACCTTGCGCGCCCCGCGGGCTTTTACTGCCTCCACGTTATGCTTGATGATGGCGGGCAGGTCGGCGCTCTGACCGGAGCCCACAAGAGGGAAACCGCAGCACCATTCATCACCAGCCATAATGGTAAAGTCCACGCCTGCCGCTTCCATGATTTCCACAAACGCCATGGGGATTTTTTGGGCCAGAGGAAAGTACGCCCCCACACAGCCCGTAAAATAGACCACCTCGGCCTTGGCCTTTTTTCCGCCCCCCTGCGGGGGCTTGCGCATGTCATCAACCCAATCGCCGCGTTCGTCGTTGTCCTCGTCAAAGACGTTGTGGCTTGTTTCAAGGTTTGTGCGAATCATGCGGATTTTTTCGGGGGCGTCGCCCGTGCGGGAAAGTTCTTCGCGCAGGGAGAGCCAAAGCTCCTTGAGGGGCAGCCCCGCTGGGCATACTTCCTCGCAGTCGCCGCAAAGCGAACAGCGAAATACAGACGTGCCGTATTCCTTGAGCCGTTCTGGCGTTGCAACAGGATCGCGCCCCAGTACCTCGCCCAAGGCCCGCCAAAAGAAATTGCGGTCGCGCAGCAACGTTTTGAGATTGCCCATGCGCACCTGGGCCGAAAGATCCGCATCGCCGGATGCCGCCACCGCCGGGCAAACGCTCAGGCACTGCCCGCATTCGGTGCAGGCATCAAGCGCCATGCGCTGCCGTATGCTGAATGCTGTGTGACGCATGATTTAATCCTTTTTGAACTTCTTGATGTCCTCTTGCAGCCAGGCTTCAATAACGTCCTTGCCGCCGTGTATGAGAGAGTTGATCTGGCTCATGTCAGCGGGTTTGATCCTGTACATCCAGCCTTTTCCGTAGCAATCGCCATTGATGATGGTGGGGTTGGCCTCAAGCTCTTCATTGACTGCGGTGATTTCGCCATCGGCGGGGCTGTAGACAGTGCCAAGCCACTTGCCAGATTCCACCTTGGCAAATTTTTTACCAGCGGTGACGGCCTTTCCCACAAAAGGCAGCTGTACAAACACGATCTGCCCAGCCAGTTTTTCGGCAAAATCGTCCATGCCGATGACGAGTTCATCTCCGTCAACGCGGGTCCAGAAGTGGTGTTCGTCGTAGTACAGATCCTCGGGCATGTTATAACCGGCAATTTCCATGACAATCTCCTTAATGTACTGGTTGAGGTATGGGCAATTTTACGATTAAACCGCTCCCCGGCGGATGGTAAAATGCCTTGAATCAAAGTGTATGCTTAATTATCCCTTGTTGTTAATCCACAATGGGCCGCTAACTGTACCATGACCTAATGTCGGCCACGGATGGCTTGAACAAGCAGAAACAGCGGTGCCGTGAACATGTGCCGTAACTGGCTGAAGGGAATATAGGCCACCGTAAGTGCGGTCAGCACGGCATGCACATACCAGCCCCAGCCATAAACGCGCGCCAGCGCCTCCTGACCCATGGGGGCAAAGATCAATGCCAGCACGTGACCAGCAAATGCATAGCCGCTGCCTTCCGGCATGCCGGTAAGCGCGATGCGCATCCCTTCCAGCACAAAGCCAGAAAGTGTGATGCCCAACAGCATATACAGGGCCAGCCAATCATGGCGTGGCGCGTTTGCCGCTGCGCTTTTTTCCCGCCGCCACAGAACAATGGCCATCAACAGACCAAGCAGCAGGGCAATGCCGCTGAGGTCAAAGAGCAACGCGCCCAAACCCCAGTTTTTGTCGAGCAGCAGCCAGGGCCAGTCGCTTGCCGGGTGCAGCAATGAACCCAACAGAGCCAGCAGACCCCAGACAAAGCGGAACAGGAAGGGGAAGAATATGAGCGCATGCACGGCCCAGCGCAGGGGCGATTCACTATGCAGCCGCCTTTGCAGAAATACGTCGCAGCAAAGGGTTAGCCAGCGGTTATTTGTGGCGGGGTGGTGTTCGGGGGTGGGGCAGCCATGGCTTTCGCCAGAATGCATGGAGCTATTCTTTTGCGGCGCGCCATCTCCCAGGTTGGAGCATGATAACCAGAACAGGCCAAGACCCACAAAGGCCAGCACAAAGATGCCAAGGCCTATCTGCCCCGGTGTATCCTGCACGCTGAGGGTGGCTGCGTGGCAGCCCATGCACAAAATACTCTTGGGCGGCAAGATGGCGTTGGCAGCACCAACGGCACCCTTACCCGCAAAACCGTTAGCAGAATCAACAGATCCACCCCCGCCAGCCTGTGTAT
>QKDT01000252.1 GCA_003251995.1 Desulfovibrio desulfuricans | reverse complement strand
AAGGTGGCAAGCTATGCCGCCGGGCGCATGTATCTGTTGAAAAAACATAACTTTTCAAAGCTTTTTGTACTTTTTAACGTGCTGTACCCGCTTTGCCTTGCCCCATTGGACGCCGCACGGTATGGAAGGCAGCAGGGCATCTATCGGTTGCGTATGTTTTTTGAGCGTTTGCGCCACTGGAATTGATACACAGTTTGTGGGGCAACGGCGCAGGGTAGGGTGGCTTTGCCATATGCAGCGTTGGGAGGCGCAGCCGAGAAACTCCATATTTCTCTCTTTTCAACAGGCTGCTGTTAGTGTAATTTTTTGCTGCTGTATTGCAGAGGCGTAGCGGCATAACGCAAAGTTACTGGTGTTTTTGCAAGGCCGAAAAGTTATTGATCAGGCAGAAACGTGTACAATATTCCGGTGTGCAACTTAGGCAGTTTTGTCTGATGCAAGATGGTTGGCTGGCTCAGGCTGAGTGAACAATGATTTTTGTGTGTTTTTACATAAAAATCATCTGATTAAGAGCTGATGCCAACGGTTTGGCGTGATGCTGCGCAAAGGGCTTGCGGCGGCACTGCGGTACAGATTTTTTATTTCACACACGATTGCGTCTGTGGTTCCAGATAGTTAAGGAATCCAGTAATATTGGGGATGATCAGATGGTTTCATTTGAAGACCTGTTGGCAAAAAAATCTTCCGTGGCTGTGGTTGGGCTGGGCTATGTGGGCTTGCCTTTGGCAGTCGCCCTTTCCCGCCACTTTGACGTCATTGGTTTTGACATCAACGTGGCGCGTGTTGACGCCCTCAACAAGGGGCATGATTCCACCAATGAGGTGGACGATGCCTCCCTCGCCGCCAGCACGGCACGCTTTACCAGCGATGCAACCGAGCTGGGCAAGGCTGGCGTGATTATTGTCGCTGTGCCTACCCCGGTAGACAGCCACCGCCAGCCAGATCTCACCCCTGTGATCGGGGCCAGCCGTACGGTTGGGCGTCATATGCCCAAGGGCTGCGTGGTTTGCTATGAGTCCACGGTTTACCCCGGTGTTACCGAGGACGAGTGCATTCCCCTGCTGGAGAAAGAATCGGGCATGCGCTTTCCGGCAGATTTTACCGTGGGCTACTCGCCCGAGCGTATTAACCCCGGCGACAAAGTCCATAGGCTTGAAACCATCCGCAAGGTCGTTTCCGGTTCGGATGCTGTAACGGCTGATCTGTTGGTGAAGGTTTACGGCGCTGTTGTGACCGCAGGCATCCATCGGGCTTCGTGCATCAAGGTTGCCGAGGCCGCCAAGGTCATTGAAAACACGCAGCGCGACATCAATATCGCCCTGATGAATGAACTGGCCCTCATTTTCAACCGCATGGATATTGATACGCTTGAAGTGCTTGAAGCCGCTGGCAGCAAGTGGAACTTCCTGCCGTTTCGACCCGGCCTGGTGGGTGGGCACTGCATTGGCGTTGACCCCTACTACCTGACCTACAAAGCAGAAGAAATCGGCTGCCACCCTGAGGTTATCCTTGCCGGACGCCGCATCAACGATGGCATGGGCAAGTACGTGGCAGAGATCTGCGTCAAACGTCTTATCAATGCCGACAAACACGTCAAGGGTGCCCGCGTGGGGCTGCTGGGCTTTACCTTTAAGGAAAACGTGCCCGATATCCGCAACACCCGCGTGGTGGATATTATCGCAGAGCTGAAGGAATACGGCATCACCGCGCTGGTGCATGATCCTGAAGCCGACGCGGCGGAAGCGCTGCACGAATATGGTCAAAAACTGTTGCCTTTGAGCGATCTCAATAACCTTGATGTTCTTATTCTGGCTGTATCGCACGACAGCTTCCGCAAACTGGATCTTGGGGCTATCCGCTCCATGTTTGTGGGTGATATCGTGACCCTCATGGATATCAAGGGCTTCTGGAACAAGCAGGAAATGCTTGATGCCGGGTTTGATCTCTGGAGGCTGTAATTTGAAAGAGCGCATGCCCTGTCAACTGGTTACTGGCGGTTCGGGCTTTATCGGGTCTTGCTATACGCTGCAGGCCAGGCGACAGGGCGTGCGTGTCGTTAATCTTGATAAACTGACCTATGCCGGAAATCCCGCCAATTTGGCTGCGTTAGAGGGCGACCCGGACTACATCTTTGTACGTGGCGATATCGGCAATGGCGAACTGGTGGCCTGGCTGCTGGAAACGTATCAGCCCGATGCCATCGTTAATTTTGCTGCCGAGAGCCATGTTGATCGGTCTATTGTCGATCCCGAGGCCTTTGTGCGCACCAACGTACTGGGAACTGCCACTCTGTTGCGGGTGGCTGCCCATTGGCAGTGCGGTTTGCCTGCTGCGCGTGCGGCTGCCTTTCGTTTTTTGCATGTTTCTACGGACGAGGTTTACGGAGCGTTGCAACCGGGTGACCCGGCCTTTACTGAGACAACCCCCTACAGCCCCAATAGTCCGTACTCCGCCTCAAAGGCCGCCAGCGATCATCTGGTGCGGGCCTTTCATGAAACGTACGGCTTCCCGGTATTGTTGACCAATTGTTCCAACAATTACGGGCCACGCCAGTTCCCAGAAAAGCTTATCCCCCTGATGATTTGTAACGCTCTTGACCGTAAACCCTTGCCCGTCTACGGCAAGGGGGCCAATATCCGTGACTGGCTGCACGTAGAGGATCACTGCGCAGCCATTGCCCGCGTACTTGAGGCGGGCCAAGTGGGGCGTTGTTATAACATAGGCGGGCATGCAGAAAAAACCAACCTTGAGGTGGTGCGTGCTGTTTGCGCTATCCTCGACCGCCTGGTTCCTTCAGCCGCAGGCGCGTATGCCGATCTTGTGACATACGTGACCGACAGGCCGGGGCACGATTTTCGCTACGCCATCGACAGCAGCCGTATAGAGGCTGAGTTGGGCTGGAAGCCCACGCATGATTTTGATTCCGGCTTGCAGGAAACCGTGCGCTGGTATCTTGAAAATACCGCCTGGGTTGAGAATGTGCGCACCGGCGCTTACAGGGAATGGATCACTGCCAACTACGCCCAGCGTGGTTCTGACGGGGCCAACTGAAAAAAGGGGGGGACATGAGCGGCTGGAAAGGTATTGTTCTGGCAGGCGGGTCAGGCTCCCGTCTGTATCCCCTGACCCTGAGCGTGAGCAAGCAGCTCATGCCCATCTATGACAAGCCCATGATCTATTATCCCCTGTCCATCCTGATGATGGCGGGTATTCGGGATATCTGCCTTATTTCCACTCCTGAGCATCTGCCGCTTTACAAAGCATTGCTGCGAGATGGTTCTCAGCTTGGTTGTACGTTTACCTACATTGAACAGCCGCGCCCAGAAGGGTTAGCCCAGGCTTTTTTGCTGACAGAAGATCATATCGCGGGGCACAACACCTGCCTCATTTTGGGCGACAATGTCTTTTTTGGTCACGGGCTCCCCACCCTGACGCACGATGCCATGGCCCGACAGAGTGGGGCAACCATTTTTGGTTATCATGTGCGTGATCCAGAACGCTATGGGGTAGTTGAATTTGATGACCAGCGTCGTGTGGTCAGCATTGAAGAAAAACCCACCTGTCCCAAGTCAAATTTTGCCGTGACCGGGCTGTATTTTTATGATGACAAGGTCTTGGATATCGCACGCGCCGTGCGCCCCTCGGCCCGGGGTGAGCTGGAAATTACAGACGTGAACAACGCCTATCTGCAACAGGGTAATCTGCATGTGGAGCTCATGGGGCGGGGTATTGCATGGCTTGATACAGGCACCCATGATTCTCTCATGGACGCGGGCGCATTTGTGCAGGCAGTGGAGAAGCGTCAGGGACTCAAGGTTGCCTGTCTGGAAGAAATTGCATGGCGCAACGGCTACATCAGTGCGGATGACGTGCGCTTGCTGGCAAAGCCCATGGCCAAAACGGGCTACGGACAATATTTATTTGAACTCGTGGATACGGGGAGAGGACAATGGAAGTAGTTCAGACTCCCATTGAGGGGGCACTGCTGATCAAACCCAAAATCTGGGGCGATGAGCGTGGGTATTTTGTTGAAACCTGGCAGCAGCAGCGCTATCAGGCGGCGGGCATTGATCTGCCCTTTGTGCAGGATAATCATTCCATGTCTACCCGGGGCATTTTGCGCGGGCTGCATTATCAAAAAACGCGCCCACAGGGCAAACTGGTCTACGTATCCCTGGGCAGCGTTTTTGACGTGGCTGTGGATATTCGCCGCAACTCGCCGACATTTGGTAAATGGTTTGGCGTGGAGCTGACGCAGCAGAATCAGTGGCAGATGTGGGTGCAACCCGGCCTGGCGCATGGCTTTGTGGTAACCAGCGAAATCGCCCATTTTCACTACAAGTGTACGGATTACTATTGCCCGGAGGACGAAGCAGCCATTCGCTGGAACGACCCGACCATAGGCATTGACTGGCCTGTGGCAGCCCCGCTGCTCTCCGCCAAGGACAAGATCGCCCCCTTGTGGGCTGAGGCCATGAACACCTCATGTAACTGCGCGGGATAAAACCCCGCGTGCAGATTCATATGCCGTAGCTTAAAGGCTCTGTGCCCGTCGCCGCTCTGTCAGACGGGCATTTCAAGATAGGGGTCATCTTGGGCCAGATAATTGCCCACATAGTCGGCGATGCCCTGCTCAAGAGTGGCAAAATGCACGGGGCAGTTTTTTTCTCGCATCCAGGCCATATCTGCCTGGGTAAAATTCTGATATTTTCCTTTGAGTGTTTCAGGCATGTCCACATATTCTATCTGTGGTTCCTTGCCCATCGTGGCAAAGAGTGCTTGGGCAAGGCTGTTCCACGATTGCGCTGTGCCGGTTCCCACATTGAGAATGCCGTTGACTGCGGGATTTTCGAGCATCCAGAACATCAGTTCCACACAGTCTTTTACATAGACAAAGTCGCGCATTTGACCGCCATCGACATAATCTGGCGTGTTTGATCTGAAAAGCCGCAGCCTTCCAGTTGACCTGATTTCATCAAATGCCTTGCAGGCCACGCTGCGCATGTCGCCTTTGTGGTATTCGTTGGGTCCATAGACATTAAAAAATTTGAGGCTGGCAACTCTTCCCGTCAGATTGTTGTCCAGCAGCCACAAATCAAAAAGATGTTTGGAGTAGCCATACATATTCAAGGGCTTGAGACGCCAGGTAGCCTCCGTACTGTCCAGGAATCCTTGTGATCCGTCACCATAGGTGGCGGCTGAACTGGCATTGATAAAGCGGGCTCCGTGATCCAGGGCAAATTTGCATAGTTCTATCGTAAAGGCCGTGTTGTTTGCCATCAAAAAGTCTGCGTTCTTCTCTGTGGTAGAAGAGCAGGCCCCCATATGCACAATAGCCTCTACCGTGCCGCCCAGCGTGTTGGCGCGCAGCATTTCCAGAAAATCAGACCTGTGCGCATAGCGGGTATAGCGGCGGTTTACGAGGTTCTTCCATTTTTCCGAAGATCCGAGATTATCAACCACCATGATATCGGTTATTCCTGCCTGGTTCAGCCGCCAGACCATGGCACTGCCGATAAAACCTGCTCCCCCGGTAACAATGTACATACAAGCCTCATGAATTCTGCATGTGGGCTCCTCTCGGAGCATGGCAATCTTTCTGGGTTGCGCCCAGTATCAAGTAAAGCATATCCTCACAGTGCAGGCTGCGTCAAAGTGGGCTTTTTCACCCGGCCTGAAGGCTCAAAAGCCCATGCACCATATTACCACAGATTACCCACGCTCACGTCAGCCAATGCCCTGCGGCTGACAATTACAGGGCAGAATATTGCAATGCGGCATTTACTGCTATAAGGTAATAAGAATTACTCCTGCCAGAGAACAGCGAGGAAGCTATGAATAAATTTTATCGCACGGTATTCTGCTATCTGCTTCTGCTGCTTCTTACTTCTGCCAATGTGGCGCTGTGCGCCCCCAGCTCTTCCCCTGCCACCCAGGGTGACCCCATTACCGTTCTCTGCCTGAAGGATAACGAGCCGCTCTCCTTTATTTCAAAAACCGGCGAGCCTGTTGGGCTGATGATTGATCTGTGGCGCTTGTGGGGCGAAAAGGTCGGGCGTCCGGTCAAGTTCCTCATGGGCGACTGGCAAGATACCCTTGATGCACTCAAGGCAGGCAAAGCCGACATCCACTTTTGCATGTATATCACGCCAGAAAGAGCCCGGTGGGCTAAGTTTGGCCCGGTTATTTCTCCTGGCATGGGGGGGCTGCTGCTTTCTGAATCTGCCGGAAAGAAAATTTTTGACCCAAGCCAACTGGGAACCTCAACCATTGCAGTGATGAAAGGCTCGTTGCAAGAAGAGTATATGCGCGAACACTACCCTGATGTTAAACTCTTGGTGGTGCGAAATTCGGCAGAAATGTTTTTGGCGGTCGCCAAAGGATTGGCGGATGGGATAGTGAGCAACTTTCCCTCTGCGTATGGCACCATAGACAGGCTTGGGCTCAACAGCTTTTTTATGCCCAAGGCCATACCTCTTTTTACACGTAATCTGCATCCGGCGGTTCTACGCGGGAGGGATGATCTTGCCCGCCTGATGGACGAGGGCCTTGCGCGCATATCCCGCGCCGAGATGGTGGCGATTGAAGAGCGCTGGGTTCGCAATCCTGCACACCGCGTTTGGGGGGATATGCCGCGCTCGTTGCTGCTCACCCCTGAAGAGAGAGCGTGGCTGGCTAACCACCAGACCCTGCGCGTTGCAATGGAAAGTGATTGGCGTCCCATTGAATTTATTGATAGTGATGGCCTTTATACCGGTATCGGAATGAACCTCATGCAGATCGTGGGGCGATATCTGAATGTCTCCATACAACCGGTGCCATCCCATGCACAAACTGGAAAGACGGGGCAGCCCCAGGCAGATATAGACCCCTTTTTGAGCGGTTCAATATCCAAGAGCGAGTCCTGGCTGCTTACAAAGCCATTTATGCAGCTTCCACTGGCTGTGGTCACGCTTGATTCTGAACGGCTGGTTACAACGGCTGGCGATCTTGCGGGCAAAAGTGTTGCCGTTCATGACCATGCGGGCCTGGCAAAATATTTACGATCGCAATTGGCGCAATCAAAAATTGTTGTAGTTGCCAATTTGTCAGAGGGACTTTCCGCAGTTCAGTCCGGAAAAGTTGACGCAATGGTGGGCATTGCTCTTTCCATGGAATACGCGGTGGTAAACAGAAATTTGCACGATTTGCGTGTAGGTTTGTTGCCGCAATTTCAGTATGCGGTTCCCGTTGCGGTGCGCGCTGATTGGCCTCAGTTGGTTGAGATCCTCAACAAGACGCTCGACAACATTCCCCATGATCAAATGAACGCAATAATAAAGCGGTGGGCCAACCTGCGGATTGAGCGTGAAGTAAACTGGACGCTGATCATGCAGATTGGCGGCGTTGCGGCTTTTTTTCTGGGTAGCCTTCTTACGGTTATTTTGATTTGGAATAGCAAGATAGCGCACGAATCTTCTGAAAGGCAAAAGGCTTTGGAGGCGGCAAGGGCGAGTGCTACCGCTCTGTGGCAGCGCAAGCAGCAGTTACGCAGTATTGTAGATACCTTGCCAAGCCTTGTGATGCTGAAGGATGCTGACGCCTGTTACCTGATGGTCAATAAATACTTTGAAACATTCACCGGGTATGAAGAATCTTACATTGTAGGCAAAAAAATTTCGGATCTGTTGTCGCCTGAAATTGCAGAGCAGGGAATACGGCTGGACAGGATGGTGCTGGAAACCGGTCAGGAGCACCGAACTGAAGAAATGCGGTACGATGCCGTTGGGGGAGAGCATATCCTTGATGTTGTACGTGTTCCCTTGTTTGAACCAGATGGTCGCGTGTATGGCCTGGTTTACATGGGCATCGACGTCACAGAGCGCCGGGCGGCCGAACAGGCCCTGCGCTGTGCGCAAATGGAAATGAAGCAGATTTTCAATGCCGCGCGCAGCGCCATGC
>QKDT01000116.1 GCA_003251995.1 Desulfovibrio desulfuricans | reverse complement strand
GATGTCTGATATGCATAAAACAGATTTGTACAATGTAAAATTTTAATTTATTACTTTATATAAAATGTAATGGCTAAAAAAATGGAATACTGCTGTCGTAGTGCAATTTTTAAAACCAAGTAGCAAATTTGTCAGTGCGCGGAATATCGCTGTTTTGCACGGTAAGAAATACGTTTTGCCTTTGATGAGCTGCAAGACTGTGCAAAGAAATTACTCTCGGTAATAAATTTGACTGAATATGTCTGGATTGCGCTTGATACGAGCGCGCGGATTAAAGGCAATGATGATAGTATGCTGACTTTAAAGATGCTCAGAGCTTGAGCGGAAGGGCAGTGCGTAGCTGGTCAACGCCAGCAGATGTTACAGAACTCAGCGCAACAATCTGCGTTGTTCCAGCGCTGAGCAAAAAACGTTGCGCGCGGGTGGTGTTGGCGGTTTCCATGTCTGTTTTGGTGATCACGCCAATAACTGTACGGTTGAATATGCGTGCAAAACCTGGTGGAAAAGCCGAAGTTGGGCGGGTTGCGTCCTGCACAAAAAGAATGGCGGCGCATTCCGTTGCCAGGGTGATAAGGGCGCAATAAAAGCGGCGGTTTTCAAGAAATTCTGGCGGAGGAAAAACAAATTCGCCTGCGTACTCCACAGCCATGGTGCGCCGAAGATCAGGCACTGTGCAGCCCAGCAGGCGGGCTAGCGTGCGCCTGCCAACGCCCCTTTCGCCCATAAGCATGATTCGCTGCACGGCGGCTCTATGACTTGGTCAGGTCGGTAAGGGCGTAGTGCAACACAGAGCCGAAATAGCGCAGCACCTCGCGCAGCCCCGCCTCTACACTGGCAACATCACCCGTAAGCAGCAAAGAGCCGCCAAATCTGTCCAAAAAGCCAATCTGCACGTCTGCGGCCTTGGTAGCTATATCCGCCGCAATGATCACGCCTTCACTGGGCGTGATGGTGAGAATGCCGATGGCATCAGTGGCGCTTTCGTCAAGACCGAGCTTGAGGGGGATATCGCGTTGCGGGCTGGCGATAAGGTGCGCCAGAGTAATCTGCCTGCCAGGCACATACTCTTGTATGACGCGCTGTTTCGCTTCTTCCATGGTGCGGTTGCCTATCTGCTTGAAGTGTGAATGTTCACGCGGGGGGCAACGCCCCCCGCGCAACGAGCTGCCTGTTACAGCAACTGACGCTTAAGATCATCGCAAGGCGATGCGATCACTATTTTGCTGACCACGGGGCCGCCGTCCGTCACGTTTGCCGCGCCAGCGTCAACGGATGACTGCACGGCGCTGACCTCGCCCGTCATGAGCACAAAGGCCTTGCCGCCAAGCCCGGCAGAGAGCCGCAGCTCCACAAGACGGATATCGCCAGCTTTGGCAGCGGCGTCTGCCGCCAGCACACACGAGGCTGCGGTATATGTTTCAATAATGCCGAGGGCGTTGATTTTTTCCCTGATGGCGGTGCCGTTCATGGCAGGGATAACGCTTTCATGCACGTTGGAAATGATGAATGAGTCTACCACCAGATCCGCGCCCAGGTGCAAACCGGTTTGAACGGAGCTGGTTACGGCCCCGGTATCGCCGGTGACGACCACAAGATACCGGCCCGGGCAAGTGGGGCGGGAGATGACCAGCTCCACATTGGCGGCTTTAACCATTTCGTCCGCCGTCTGAATGCCCACGCCGATGCTGTTCAGTTCTACACAGCCGATAGTGCGTAATTTCATGCCGCTCACCTGTTGCTTCACGCCTTGATGGTTATGATGCCGTTTTCTACGGCAGTTACCACGCCGTCAATGCTGGCGTGTATGCGTGCGCCCATGGCCCCTTCGGGTATTTCACCAATGAGGTCGCCTGTTTTGACGCTGTCGCCCGCATGCACCACGGCAAGGGCGGGCGCGCCGATGTGCTGGCGCAGGGGAATGCGCACTTCTGACGGCGTATAATCACCGGCAAAGTGCGGGTGCGCTTCATAACCCGCAAGGCCAAGTCTGCTGACAAGGCGGCTGGTGGGGATTCGGCGTTCATCGCGAAAGCGCGAGGCCGCAAGAGGCTCGCCCCTGTTTTCCCACTTGACCCCGGCAGACATGAGTTCCTTTTTGAGCTGCGCATTCACTTCTCTGGGCGAAAGGCCCATGGGACAAGCAAATTTTTCGCAGATGCCGCATTCGGAGCAAAGCAGAGCCTCACGCGCAATGGGTGAATCCACCGCCTGCCCGTCGAGCACGCGCATGAGGCGGTGCGGGTGCAGGCTGTGACCGAGCAGTTGCCGGGGGCAAAGGTCGGTACACTGCGAGCATTGACAGCAAATGGTATTGGTAAGGCGCTTGACCGTGTGCGGGTCCATGACCTTGCGGCACACCACATTATGATCGGGCGGCAGCACAAGCAGACCACTGGTGGTCTTGGTGACGGGCTGGTCGGTATCGACCAGCACACGGCCCATCATGGGGCCGCCGTCCACCACACGGTATTCGTCAATGGTAGGCCCGCCAGCAAACTGCAGCACCTCTGCAACCCGTGTGCCCACGGGCACGCGCACCACCATGGGCTTGCGCACCTCGCAGCCTACGGTGAGGTAGCGGTGTGTTACTGGCTTGCCGTCCAGCGCGTGGGCCACATTGCAGAGCGACTCCACATTGCTTACCACCGCGCCAATCTGCAAAGGAATGCCGCGCTCGGGCACAATGCCGCCCAGCACTTCATACACCATCACTTGCTCGTCGCCAGCGGGGTAGAAGTCACCCAGTTCAAAGGCCTCGATGCGGCCCTTGCCAAGACGGGCAACTCCCTCGCGCACGCTCTGCATTGCCTGGGCGTGTTTGCCCTTGAGGCAGATGACACCGCGCCCGGCCCCTGTGCAATCCATCATGGCCTCAAGCCCGCGCACCAGCGTGTCCACCTGTGTTTCCATCAGATACGGATCGCTCATCAGCAGCGGTTCGCATGAGGCCCCGTTGACCAGCACTGTTTGCGCGGTGGCATCGGCCTTGACGTGCGTGGGCAGACCTGCGCCGCCCGCACCTACCACACCAGCCGCGCGAATGGCGTCAACAATTGGTTTTCCCATGATGTCCTCTCACTGAAATTATCGCGTAGCGGGCCGATATGCGCGCCCGCTGCAATCATATTGCCCTGCCGGAAGCTACTTGCACTTGGGCAGAATCATTTCCACTTCTTCATGGGGACGGGGGATCACGTGTACGCTCACAAGTTCACCCACGCGGGAGGCAGCGGCAGCGCCGGCATCGGTAGCGGCCTTAACGGCACCCACATCGCCGCGCACCATCACGGTGACCAAACCAGAACCAACCTGTTCGCGACCGATAAGGGTCACGTTGGCAGCCTTGACCATGGCATCGGCAGCTTCCACAGCGCCAACCAGACCACGGGTTTCAACCATACCGAGAGCGTCAGTCATTATAGCCATTGCAATCTCCTGTTATGTTTACGTGAGCGCGGCAGGGCTTAAGCGTGAAGGCTTTTGCCGATTACTGCCACGGTTTCCAGCGTCACCTTCCGCAGTTCGTCGGGATCGGTGATGCCATAGTGCTGTTTGATAATGGCAGCCACGCCGATGAGCATTTCGTCGCACTGCTCATCATGCCCGTGATGTGCGCATTCTCCTTGCTCGCAGTGATGCGCGGCGGCCTCGTCATAGCTTATCTGGACACCGCGCTTGGACAGTTCGTCACGCGCGCCGGAGGTCAGAATTTTGGTGGAGTCCATCACAAGCTTGTTGCCAGAGATGAACTGATCAACATTCTCGATGGTTATGAGCGTTTTTCCCATATGTGCCTCGTTGGTTTTGCAGGCGCGGGTTATTGTTGGGCGTCATTGGCGCTGCGCCGCGCCGTACCCGCCAGCGCAGTGACCACTTCCGGGTCTGGCTGGGGAATGACCACCATATGCATCAGGTTTTTGCCCAGCACATCAGCGGCTGCGGCTGCGGCCTCGCGCACTGCGGCAACATCGCCGGTCAGCACAAAGTATGATTTGCCGCCAATGCCCTGCCCAAGAACCATGCGCATGAGCGATACAGCCGCCTGTTTTACGGCCTTGTCAGCCGCTATGACGCTGTCCGCCGCATTGCGGCACTCAACAACGCCCAGCGCCGCACCGCCGATTTCAGCAGGAAGACGCCGAAGAACATTGAGAACCTGGCTGGATACATTGGAAATGACATAGCTGCCCGCAAGGCGCGCTTCTGTTGCCACGGCTGCCCGCACTGAGGCGTCTACCGCCTCTCTGTCTCCCCCCACAAGGATGAGAAAGCGCCCAGCACACACCACAGAAGCGCGCACAAGCGTGACAGGAGCGGCCTTGACCATAACATCGGCCAGTTCCGCGCCCGCCGCGATACTACGGCTATCTACAATGCCCAGCGTGTCCATGCGCTATTCGCTCTCCGGGCTTTTGGCCATCATTTCTTCCTGATCCAAAATACCAACAATGGCTGCGTCCACAGGCGATTCCTGATTATACAGAGCCTTGCGGGCCGGGCTGCCGGTGGTGATAAGCACGCGCTCGCCAATACCTGCCCCCACGCAATCCACCGCCACAAAACTTTCGGCCAGCCTGTTGTGGGCGAGGTCAAGGCGCTGAACCACCATGAGCTTGAGCCCGTTGAGGGAATCTTCCTTTCGCGTGGCCCATACGTTACCGACGACAATGCCTATCAGCATGCGACACCTACAGATCTTTCAAAATGGTCATGTTGTGTGCTGCCGCGGCGTCCACCGCCAACGGCGTAACAACGGCCCCTTGGGGAGCGCGCAAGGTGCGTGCGCCCGTTGCGGCGGCCTCGGCCACATGGTTTGCGGTTATAAGACAGTCGCGCGTGCGCGATGCGTCCGGCGCGGCCTCGGCAAGTTCCGTAAGGCCAAATGCCGCAAGTCTTGCCGCATATTCTTCATACAGGCGCAAAAGCGCGTCAGGGGCTGTGGCAGCATACGCACGAAAGGCAAAGCCAAGGGTGCGCACCTGTTTGCCCTGCAACAGCAGCTCAATGATCTCGCGCTGGGCAAGGCTTGAGCCGCGCCCTTGAGCCAGATCAGCCATGTCAGAGCAGGAAAGCTCGGGCAGAATGTAGAGGGCCGGTTCCTGCCCGGCGTCCTGCCGCTGAAAGCACACCTGCATGCCATTACCAAGGCGCTTTTTTACCTGAAGGGCGAGGCTGTCGTCCTTGGGGGCAAGCACCAGAGCCACAGGCGCGGGCTTGGCATCAATCTGCTCCAGCACGGCCCGCACTACGGCAGATATAAGTGTGTCCAGTTCCACGGGCATAAGCCGTGCTCCTATAAAGTTAACACACCGAGAATACATACTCTCAATGTGGTCTGTTCAACCGGCGCTTTGCGCGCCAAAACATCACCCTAATCAGTACAGTTGAGGGCGATGCCCAGCGGCGTTACCAGAAAGGGGTTGGCGGGCTTGAACGTGGGCACGCCGGTATCCTTCTGGATGATGGTTTCCATATCCCCCAGGCAGCAGGTGCCGCCCACGAGATACAAAGCTGAAACCTTGCGCCCCTGGATGTGCTTTTTGATGATGGCAGCCATTTTTTCAAAAACAGGCCGTACCACGGGCAGAAGTTCCTTGTGGCGGCTCACGTCTTTTTTCATCTCTTCAGCTTCGTCGAAGGGAATATCGTAATTGCCTGCCAGCACCAGCGAAACGTGCGTTCCGCCTGTGGGTTCGTCCGCTACGTACACAACCTTGCCATCGTTGAGCAGGGCAATGCCGGTGGTGCCGCCGCCAATATCCACAATGGCGCCATCGCGCACCTGCAAAACGCTGTTAGCCGCAGTGGGTTCGTCAAGCAGGGCCGTAACGCGGTAGCCCGCAGCCTCCGCCACATGGCGATGGGTTGCACAGTCGCGTTCACTTGTGCCAGGCGGCACGGCAATGGCGGCATTTTCAAGCTTACGACCAAGGCGTTCTTCCAGCTCTTGAGTGAGTTCGCGCACTATGCGCGCGCCGCCCGCGTAGTCCACCACCAGGCCATCGCGCACCACCTGGGCAAAGCGCATGGCGCAGGCCACTGGCTCACGCTTGGCGTTGACCACAACCACCACAATGTAGGCGGTGCCAAGGTCTACGCCCACATAGAGCGGTTCGGTGGGGGTGACCTCGCGGGGAGTTTCCCGGCACTGGTCAAGCGTGGCGATGAGTTTGTCCGCTGCGGCAAAGTCCATATTAGCCCCTTGAGCGACGCACGATGACGCCGGTAACGCCGGGCTTCCAGCCTGCGCTGTTGCCCTCGTCGGCATCAATGTGCATGGCAAGTTTGAAGGAGTCGCTCACGCGCACCAGAACATCTTCAAGAATCATGGGACGTTCCGTATCAAGGCGCACGGCGACTTTGTCCTTGTCATGAAGGCCAAAGCGTGCTGCGTCGTCGGTGTGCATGTGGATGTGGCGGGCCGCAACAATCACGCCCGACTCCAGCCCCACAATGCCCGTGGTGGAGGCAAGCACAATACCAGGGGTGTCCTTGGTGTCGCCGCTCTGGCGCACCGGAGGATTGATGCCCAGAATGCGGGCATCGGTCTTGGAAAGCTCGATCTGCGAAACGCTGCGGGCAGGGCCGAGAACAGCCACTTTGTCCATAACGCCCTTGGGGCCGATAAGCCGCACGCGTTCGACGCACAAAAATTGTCCCGGCTGCGAGAGCGGCCTTTCGGGTCGCAGGGCCTCACCGTACAGCGACAGCGCGTCTTCAACGCTCAGGTGGACGTGACGGGCCGAAATTTCCACCGGGATAGGCCCGGCGTTCATGGTTTCTTCCCTATCGTTGCTTGCGCACTGCTCTGTAAGCACCTTGCGCACAACGTTTGTCACAATGTCCTTGATCGCTTGTTCGTTCATCTTGGCTCCAGCATGCAGCGGCTGCGCATGGGCAGTCGCTTTGTAAATACGCGGGAATTGGGCCTAAGCCACAAATCCTTTGGCGGGCGCCATGTCAGTTGACGCGCCACGCCGTTTCCGTAGAGGCGTTCCGCCTATGGCTCCCCCGGCGCTGCTGCGGCAAAGCGCTGCCTTGCAGTGTGCGCCGGGGGGCCAAATGCGGCAAAGACTAGGCTTCGCGCTTGGGCAGAATCATTTCCACTTCGCTGTGGGGGCGGGGGATCACGTGAACGCTCACGAGTTCGCCCACTTTCTTGGCAGCAGCGGCGCCAGCGTCGGTGGCGGCCTTAACCGCGCCCACATCGCCACGCACCATCACGGTAACAAGGCCGGAACCAACCTGGCTGCGACCAATCAGGGTTACGTTGGCGGCTTTGACCATGGCATCGGCGGCTTCGATAGCGCCCACAAGACCACGGGTTTCGATCATGCCCAGAGCGTTGGCAGAAGCAGTCATAGCTATTCTCCTTAAGGTATTGTCGTATGTTTTTTTGCCCCGGAGCGGGTGATGCCGGTCAGGGCAATCCGCAATACCGAGCAGTTACGGTAACGTTGGCAGATACGGGGACACCCCGGCGTATCTGCGGCTAGAGAGCCTTTCTCAGTTCGGCCACAATCAGTTCGGTGACGGCATTGATATCAATGTTGCCAGCGCTGGTAGCCGGAGCGGCGGTGCCGTGATCGCTGCTGGAGCAGCAGGAGGCGGGGGCCGCATGGCAGGATGAGCCGTGCCCGTGGTCGGAGCAGCACTGGGAATTGAGGTCGTAGGCCACCCGGCGCACGTTGATGAGGTTCATGGGCGTGACGTTGTCGGAAGTGGCGCTGCCGCCGATGGCACCGCAGCCCAGGGTGAACGAGGGGAACAACCCGGTGCTGAGGCCCACCGCGCCCTGTGTTGCGGGCGTGTTGACCATGATGCGCGAAACAGGCTTTTTAAGGCCGAATTCGCGGATGATTTCTTCGTTATTGGAGTGGATGGCAAGGGTGTGACCAGCGCCGCAGTTATGCAGCAGAGCGGTACACAGTTCGCAGGCCTGATGCCAGTCTT